>JAWWOY010000001.1:0-20644 GCA_033851195.1 Kribbellaceae bacterium
CCGACTCTGGGGTTCCGGGAGGCCGTTCAACGTCTAGAGGAGACGCCTCACACGTCCAACGCCTCGCGGGCGTGGAAGGCGCTACGGGCTACCCCGCCTGCGTCGTGTTCCTCGCGCCTGACGAGGCCGCCGTCGTCGCTGCGCTCGGACCCATGCCACCGACCTGATCTTGGTTACCGCTCATCGGCGTGTTGGTGCTCCGGTGCTGCAGCTTCGTTTACCTATCCGCGGCAGATCCGGTTGACCGTCACAGTGGTCGCCAGGTCTGACATGGGGACCGGATTGGCGCAACCAGGGTTCGGCCGTACGGAGGTCGAAGCACGGAGCCAGGGCTACTGGTCAGGTGTTCACGAGCCATTGTTGCCCGTCGATGAGTTCGCGAACCGCGTCGAGGTGTCCGGCGTGGCACGCGGTCTCGGTGATCACATGGAGCAGGACATCCCGAACATCGTGCAGGCGCCACTCACCCTCCGAGAAGGGCCACCAGGCCAGGTCGGCATCTGGGGATGAGGCGACGATGACGGTATCCGCGAGGGACGCCTCATGGCGGTAGCGGTCAAGGACGTCGGCGGCCGGGAGCCCGGGGTCCACCTGCCATGCGCTGGCTTGGCTGCCTACCTGGTCGATGACTACCGGATCCCCGGCCACAACGGCGCGGAAATACAGACGCTCCACCGACAGCGCGAGGTGCTGCACCATCCCCAGGCAGCTCCACCCCGAGGGCAGCACCGGGCGCCGGAGCTCCTCCTCGCTGAGCCCCTCAACGGTCCCCAGCACGTGATCTCGCTCCTGTTGAAGGCAGCGCATCAGCGCGGTGATCTCGGCGTCAACTGTCACGGTCATTCTGGAACCTCCCAGACACGGGTCTTTGTGGGTCTACTTTCAGGCCAGGCGAAGGCGCCTCTTGTGCTGGTCACGATGCGTGAGCATGAACGAATGTGACTCGTGGGCAAAGGGTGGGGATGTCGATCGCGACTGCCGCGCAGGCCATCGTCCCTCGCGATGCTCGGTGCCATGTCGCTCATGCTCAGGCGCCGCCGGATCACCTCGGCATAGTCCAAGCCGAGATTGAGTCAGTCGCCGACTCTCGGGGCCCCCCACATCGACAGGCAGAACGGATGCCCGGCCGGGTCGGCGTACACGAAGCAGTGGGCGGCGTTGGGCTGATGCTCGAATCGGGTAGCGCCGGCCGCCAGCACACGCGCTCCGGTCGCCTCCAGGTCGTCGACGAAGAACTCGAGGTGCATCTGCATCCCCGCCTCGCCATCCGGCCAGGTGGGTGGCCGGTAGTCGTCGCTCTGCTGGAACCCGATGTCACCGTTCGGCCCTTCCACGAGCGCCCAGTACGCGTCGCCCTTCGCGACCCCGCCGGTGATCTTGGCGTAGAACCGCGCGAGCGCGATCGCGTCGGGCGTATTGACCGTCGTCAGGCTGAGCCTGATCAGGTCCGACATCAACCGATCTCCATCTGCTGGTACGTGGGCGTGAGCTCTTCCCAGCGGTCCTTCCAGCCGGGCGCCCCGGCATCGGAGCTCCAGCCCTCCGGATGGACCGGGCCGTCGATCTCCAGCGACCGACCGAGATCCTCGAGGTGGACCCGCCAACCGGAGGCGTGGAACGGGAGATGCGCCATCGGCAGGCCGCGCTCCTCGACCACCAGGCGGGTCTTGGAGCCCTCCTCGGTCAGCCACACCTCGATCTGCCCCTCGTCGTCCGTACCCGGCTCTGTCGTCAGCAGCAGGTGGTGGGGTGCATCGCACACCTCGACGCGTGCCGGACCGGTCCAGCTGCTCGTGAAAACGCACTGGACCGTGCCACCGACCCGCATGTCGCCGTCGACCCGGGCGATCCAGCGGGCCAGCCGCTCGGGCGTCGTGCACGCCTGCCAGAGGTCGCCGATGTCCGTGTCGTAAAGGTCCTCGACCCGGACTGCTCCGCGGGTCTCGTCGAGTGTCCGCATCGTCGCGATCGTGGTCATCGTCGTGCCTTCTTTCCTTGTGCGATCTCGGTATGGAGGGCGTCGAGCCGGTTCTCCCAGAGCCGGCGGTACTGTCCCAGCCACTCGTCGACCTCGACGAGCGCCTCCGGGCGGAGTGTGTAGATCCGGCGCTGCGCGTCCTGGCGGACGTCGACTAGCCCGGCTTCCCGCAACACGCGGAGGTGCCGGGACACGCCCGGGCGAGCGATCGGGAGAGCCTCTGCCAGCTCTCCTGCGGTCGCCGGGTGGTCGCGGAGGATCTCGAGAACCGTGCGCCGGCTCTCGTCCGCCAGCGCGTGCAACACAGCATCCATGAAACCCAAAGTAACGATCTGGGTACATAGCCGTCAAGGTACATAGTGCTGTTGGCCTGTCGGATGTCCGTGCTTTGATCCGCGAATGGACAAGGTCGTTGTAGGTGCGCTGGTTCGTGATGGTCGAGTCCTGCTCGTGCATCGGAGGCCGGACAAACGTGCGTACCCGGACGTGTGGGACCTCCCTGGTGGAGTCATGGAGGCTGGCGAGTCAGAGCTGGGCGCGCTCGCACGGGAATTGCACGAGGAACTCGGCGTGCAGATAGCGACGGGCTCGGCGTCTCACCTGTGTCGGGTGACCGCGGGACCAGCTGACGGGCCGGCGCTCCTCAGCGCTTGGCTCGTGCGTGACTGGCGGGGGACGCCAGCAAACGTCGCTCCCGAGGAGCACGACGACATCGGATGGTTCGGCCTTGAGGAGTTGCCTCCTCCCGCCCACGTACTCGTGCGCACGGCTCTGATGGATGCGTTGCGGAGCCGCCGCGCCTGAACTCCAGCGCGCTGTCATCGGCAGATCAGGACGTCTCTGGCCGCCCAGCGGACTCGCGTACTCCGACACGGATTCGCCCCGACGACGGTGGCAGGTCCATTGGAAGGCCAGACGCAACCGGGGGGTTGTGCATGGACTTGAACGCCGTCTGCCAGCCACTAGAGCGGATCTACAGCCAGCCGATGTCGACCCGCTGGATCCGGGCCTAGGTGGACATCCGCGAGCCGTACCTTCCGCCATGACCGCCAGGCGACCACTGAAGTCGGCGCACGGCGATGCCTCCATCGCCCCAGCCATCGTGACGGAACGCGCTCTGACCGATGACGGCCTTGACGAGCGCGATTTCGACTTGTGGTCGGTAGACCACGGACACGATCGGTCGACGATGAGCAGCTCGGCCGATCGGTGAGCAACACGCCCGCGGCCAGGGCATCGCCGCCACGCTGCTCAAGCGGACCTGGCAGGTCTGCCAGCAGGTCGGCACCTTCTGCTGAACGGCTCGTGCGAGGCACACCGCGACCTGGCCGCCCTTCTACTCCCGATGCGGCTGCACGGCCCACGCCCCGGCCGGAGCTTCCCCCTCGACCGCATGGCCCTGCCTTTCAACCTCGGCGCAGGCGATGACCAGTGCATGTTCACCCGCTGGCGCGCCCGCCACTGATCGCCCCTGGACAGCGGAGGACCTCGGCGGTCACGTCCCCGGCCGGGGTCCTCCGGTGTTCAAGATCATCGCTTGGCGCTAATGGCTGTTCCGTTGTTCCCCGAGGCCGTGATCGGCGCCTCCAGTTCGGCGCAGACCCTGGCGTGCTCCCGGCGGGTGGCCGCGGCCGCGGTCGGATCCCCCTGGTCTTCCTGCAGGCCGGCCAGCAACAGCCAGGACGAATCCCGCAGCGGATCCAGCTCGACTGCGCGCTGTGCTGCCCGCAGTGCCTCGGCGTCGCGGCCCAGACCAGCCACCTGTACGGCGGCACCGGCGGCGGCCAGGCGCAGGCGTTCCCGCTCGGCGACGACCCATTCGGCAGGACCGACCTCAGGCAACAACTCACCGACGTACAGGTCGAGGACGCTGGACCAGTCGCTGAGGCTCGCGGATCGATGGGCGCGCTGCAGGCGGTTCTCGAACTCCGCAAGGTCGAACCAGACCGAGGGAAGCACCAGACGGTAGGCATCGCCGTGACGTTGCACTGCCTGATCGCCGAGACCCAGCGCGGCGAGGCATTGCCGCACTGTGGAGGCGGCGACCTGCAGCCGGTGGGTCCCGGCCGCGGTCGGTGCGTCCGGCCAGAGGGTGTCGATCAGGCGTTCGCGGTGGACATCTCGGCCGTGGTGGATCGCCAAGAGGAGCATGAGTGCCCGTGCGCGGGGTCGCAATGGTGGCCAGTCGACCGGTTTGCCGTCGATCTCGATCCCGAAGCCGCCGAGGCAGCGCAGGCGGACCGTGTGCGTTGATTGTGCTGGTTCGGCCTCGATCAGCTGGCGGGCGTGGTCGAGCAAAGGATAGGCATCGGTCACGGCCGCCGACCGGATCAGGTTCTCGGCTTGCTTCAGCTGGGCGGCCGTGTCCGGATGTCGGAGCCGGGCTGACGCGATGGTGGCGAGCGCGGCCGTCCAGGCCTCCAGCGCCCGCGCATCAAGGGCTTGTGCGGCCGTCGCCGCTCGCTGGAGCCGGTCGGCTGCCTCCTCGTCGTGGCCGGCCTTCAACTGAGCCGCGCCGATGAAGATTGCCATCAGCAATGATCCCCAGTGATCGCCGTCACGGGTGCAGTCATCCACCAGCGACGCGCACCCGTCCGCGCGCCAGGATTCCGGTTTGGTTGCCAGCAGCACCGATCCCTGCAGGCCACGCGCGAGTCGGCCCAGCCAGGGAAGCTCGTCCGCCTCGGCCGAGAGCGCGATCTCCTCCAGTGGAGCCACCGCGTCGGACCAGTTGCCACCGGCAAGTTCCGCGACGAGGATGCCCAGTCGCGCCCAGAGTCGGCTCGACGATCCGTCCGTGGGCTCGGCCGCGACCGGCGTCAGAGCTTCGCGGGCCTGGTCGAACCGTCCGGCCAGCAGATGGATCGTGCCCGCTGTCAGCTGGTCGTACGGCCCGGCGGCGGGATCGGGCACCCGCCGGGTCGCCTGCCGGAGTACCTGCGCGGCCCGGCGTACCGGGTGGGACTGGTCGGCGGTCGTCGTACCGGGTGGGAGCGGATGGGGCGCCCAGACGGCGGCGAGCGCTCGTTCGTCGGCGCAGCGGGCCTGGAAGTCCGGATCGTCCAGCAGCGACTCGGCGTGCCGGTAGGCGGCCATCGCCGCGGCGATCGAGCCCGAGCGGAGCGTCCGCCGAGCCCGCGCCAGCGCCAGCCACGGATCGTCGTCGGGCAGACCCGACCGCGCGGCCCAGTCGTGTCCGGCCGCCGGTGGACCTGCATCGACCTGCTGCAGCAGACGCGCGACCGACGCCCAGTCGTCCGCCAGGGCATCTGCGCGCATCGCGTCGCGGCGATGCCCGGCGGCCTCCAGTAACCGCGCGCTGCGGGAGTGGATCTCCCGCGAGGCGGCCGCTCCCAGCTCGTCGATCAGCAGCCCTTCGAGGTGCGTTTGCAGTACCTGGTGATACCGGTACGACGACCCCTCGTCGGTCGAGGTGGTGAAGAACTGCAGGGCTTCCAGCTCCTCCAGTACGGCGGCACTGCCCGTGCGCTGGAGCAGTTCGTCGCACAGTGGACCGGTCAGTCGGCCCAAGGTGCTGGTGATCAGCAGGAACTCCCGCCGGTCAGGCTCCAACTCGGCCAGCACGTTGCGGGTCAAGTAGGCCCGGACCAGCCGGGACCGTCCGCCGAGCTCGGTGGCTGCGCGGATCCGCTCGATGTCGGACTTGCCCATCGTGGCCAGGTGGAACAACTGCAGCCCGGCAGCCCACCCCCCGGTACGACGAGTCAGCGCCGCCGCGGCCTCCGGCGACAGAGGCCGCCGGTAGACCGAGCGGAACAACTCCTCCACCTCCCAGGAACGGAAACGGAGATCATCACCGTCCAGCTCCCGCAGGTCACCCGACACGATCAGGCGCGGCGTGTTCAGCGCGAGCGGTCGTCGTGAACCGAGCAGCAGCCGCAGGTGCCGAGGCCGGAACTCCAGGAACCGCTCGAGCGCGGTCTCCGCCGGGCTGCCGGCCAGCTCGTGCACGTCGTCGATGATCAGTTGGACGGGGGAGAGCACGCCTTCCTCGGCGGCGACGATCAACTGGTCGGCCGTCGAAGCCTCGGCCAGCCCGTCGGGAAGTACGGCGGACAACGCCTCGCTCAGGTGCCGGACGAGCGCGGTCTCCGATCCGTCCTCGGGGCCGGCTTTGTACCAGGCGGTCGGCCTCAGCTGGGTGGCCGCGACCTGGGTCAGCAGAGTCGTCTTGCCGGAACCGGCCGGGGCGAGCAGCAGTGCGACGCTGGGACCGTCCTCATCGAGCAGCGGTCGTTCCAAGCGGTCACGCGACAGGCCCGATGGCTCGGGCCGACGAACCTTCTCCCTGAATACCTGTGCCCCCACGGCATGCCCCCCAGCGCCATTTCCAGGTCCGATTTCGAGGTCGGTTATCAAACGTCCGTTTTCAGGTCCGTTTTCAGGTCTCAGTGTGGAGCACCATCCGGGGTCGCGCCCAGCCCATCGTCCACATCAATTCCGGCCGGGTTCGGGTCCCCACCGCCGGCGCCGGCGCCGAGATCACCACCCAGCCCGGAATGCAGCGGATCGGAACCGAACTGGACCTCGAGCGAGTCGCCGATCCCGTCCTGGTCGGAGTCGAGCATGGTCGGCTTGGTGCCGAGCACCAGCTCCACGTTGTCCGGCAGGCCGTCGGCGTCGGAGTCCAGCCGGTGCGGGTCCAGCCCCGTCTTCTGTTCGTAGCTGTCGGTCAGGCCGTCGTGGTCGGAGTCGATGAGGCCGGCGCGGCCCACCTCGGCGAACTGGCCCTGCCCGACGACGCCGGCCACGCCGGGGATCTTGCCCGGATCGCTGCCGGACGACAGCTCGAACGGGTCTGACACACCATCCTTGTCGGTGTCGGCGCTGAGTGGATCGGTGTGCGACCGGATCGCCTCGTAGGGATCGGGCAGTCCGTCCCGGTCCGTGTCCGCGGACCTCGGGTTCATGCCCGCCAGCTTCTCGAATGCGTCGGTCAGGCCGTCCTTGTCCGTGTCCGGCGGAGCGGTGACGGATGAACCCAGATCGATCTGGTCATAGTGATTCGTCGCGTTGTCGGCGACCGGCTGGGTGATCATTGGGTCGGTCGCTTGGGTGGCCGGCGGTGGCGCCGAGGCGTCGAGGCCGGGGACGACACCGGCATAGTTGAAGCGGTTGTGCGCAGTGAATTCGCCGACGCCGTACTTGGTGCCCTTGGCCTCAATGGTCCGTCCGTCGCCGAGGCTGATCGCGACATGTGCCTTGGACGGCCGCCCGCCGCCCTCGTTGGGTTCGGTGGAGAAGTAGAACAGCAACGCGCCCTTGGTATGCAGAGCCTGGTCCACCGGCATCAAGGCGTTCTTGTGCTTCAGATCCAGGTACTGGTACATCGCGCCGTCCGGGATCTCCACCCCGGCCTGATGAGCCGCCCACTTGGTCAACTCCGAACAGTCGAACTTCTCCGGGTCCGGATCGTCCAGCTTGGCCCGGACGCCGAAGACATAGCGGTCGCCCTCCTGAGCCAGTGCCACGTTGACGAAGCGATCCACCTTGGTGTGATCGACCGAGGTGGGCGCCGGCGGATCCGCGGCCGACGGCGCCGGCAGGGTGCCGTCGCCGCTGTCGGCATGCTGCGGATCGGAGCCGTACAGGATCTCGGCCTGGTCGGACAGCCCGTCGTTGTCGCTGTCCCACTTCACTGGATCGCTGCCCAGCGATGCTTCCGCGCTGTCGGACAGGCTGTCGTGATCGCTGTCGGTCAGCCGCGGATCAGAATGACTCACCGCGACCTCATAGCCGTCGGCCAACCCGTCGTGGTCGGTGTCGGCCACCTTGAGCCCGGTGCCGGCAGCTCTCTCGAACGCATCCGTGAGGCCGTCGTGATCGGCGTCCTGCTGCATTCCGAGCGGAAGACCCGCGTCGATCCGGTCGTACGACGTACCGATGCCGGCGGGGTGCAATGACGCATCTGACGGGTCCAGCGGAGCTTGCAGCGGCGAGCCGTAGCCGCCGACGCCTCGGTCGTCGCCCTGCACGCCGGTGACGGCTTCCACCTTCGCGAGGTAGGTGCGGTAGTCGTGCTCGGTGCCCTTGTTCGACGAGTGCGTCGTGGTCCACGGACGCATGTCGGTGCCATGCCGGGAGATGTCGTACGCCGCCTTGGCGTTGGCGTGCGGATCGTTGAGATCGCCGTACTTGGTGGCCCTGCTGCCGTCGGAGGCGACGTTGACTTGCCACAGTCCCATCGAGTGCTCGCCGTGGTCGTTCAGCGCGCCGGTCCGGCCGCCGGACTCCGCCAGCGCGATCGCCGTCCAGGTCGTTGCCTGCTCGGGCGTGAAGCCGGCCGAGCGCGCGGCCTCGTAGATCTCGGCGATCGACAGTGTGGCCATCGGCGAACTCCAGTCTGGGTGGGCCCTTGACAGTCTAAGTCCGCGTCCTGCCCCCGGCTAAGAACCGCGGAAAGGCCTCCACCGGAACAGGCGCCGAGGCCCTACCATGAGACCACCGTCAATCCGGGGTGGGATATGGGTTATCGGCTGGGTGTCGATCTGGGGACCACATTCACTGCCGCTGCGGTGGGCAACGGCAGTGCGCCGACCATGCTCGGGCTCGGCAACCGCGCACTGCAGATCCCGTCTGTCCTCTACCTGCAGGAGGACGGCGAGTTTCTGGTCGGCGAAGCGGCGGAGCGCCGCGGGTTAGCCGATCCGTCCCGCGTGGTCCGTGAGTTCAAGCGCCGGCTCGGCGATCCCGTGCCCTTGCTCGTGGCCGGCACTCCCTTCTCGCCGCAGGCGTTGTCGGCCAAGTTGCTGTCGTGGGTGGTCGCGTCCGCGACCGAACGCCGCGGCGCGCCGCCCGACGAGGTCGTGCTGACCTACCCGGCCAACTGGGGTGCCTACAAGCGCGAACTCGTCGACCAGGTGATCGTTCTGGCTGACATCGGGCCCACCCTGACCTGCCCGGAACCGCAGGCGGCCGCCATCCAGTACGCCGCACAGGCGCCGCTGCAGCCCGGTGATCGGGTGGCGGTCTACGACCTGGGCGGTGGCACGTTCGACGTCTGCGTGCTGGAGAAAACCGAAGCCGGGTTCACGATCCTGGGCAATCCCGAAGGCATCGAGCAGTTGGGTGGGGTCGACTTCGACGCGGCGGTCTTCCAGCACGTTGTCGGAGCGCTGGGTCCGGCTCTCGAGGAGCTGGAGCTGGACAGCCCCGAAGGAAGGGCCGCCCTGACCAGGCTGCGCCGGGACTGCGTCGAGGCGAAGGAGGCGTTGTCGGCTGACGTCGACACGGTCATCCCCGTCGCCCTGCCGGGCCGGAGTACGTCGGTGCGGTTGACCCGGTCCGAGTTGGAGACGCTGATCGAGCCCGCTTTACAGGAAACGATCGATGCGACCGCCCGGGCGCTGCGGGCGGCCGACACGACGACCGAGCAGTTGACGGCGATCGTCCTGGTCGGCGGCAGTTCCCGCATCCCACTCGTCAGTCATCTGCTGCAGACCCGCTTCTCCACGCCGACCGCGCTCGACACCCATCCCAAGCACGACGTCGCCTTGGGCGCGGTCCAGTTCAAGGGCACTTCAGGAGCGACCACTAGTCCCACGAAGCCGGCTACCGTCGAGGCTCCGCCCCAGCAGCTGGCGGCGGTCGGTGGCGGTGGACTCCGGCAACTATCGGGCCGTGCAAAGCGTCGCCTCGGCCTCGCGCTGGGCGCCGTACTGGTGGTGGTTGCGGGTGTCGTGGTGACTGTTCAGCTGGCATCGGGTGACCCCTCCGCAGACAACCCTGCCGCGGTCGGCCCGTCGTCAACCCCGTCGACATCGGCTCGTGCAACAACGCCGACATCCGTAGCGCCGGCTGGGTTGCGTCCGCTGCCAGCCGCGCCGGTTCCGCTGAGCGCGTCGGAACTGATCGTGCCGATGACTGCCAAAGCCGGGACGACCGGGGCGGACCTCTACCTGGCCGATGCGACCGACCCGGACAAGATAACGCCGGTGATCAGTGCCTCAGGCAACGACTCGCTGCCGGCTCTGTCGCCTGATCGCCGGACAGTGATCTATGCCCACTCCACCCAGCCAGGGAAGGCGGCACTCTGGGTCGCCGGTGTGGACGGCAGTGGCCCCAGGCCACTGCTCCAGAAGATCCCGGCCCAATGCGCGGACGGCATGAGCCGTCCGGCCTGGAACATCAAGGATCCGACTCTGCTCGTCGTGACCTGCGTGAAGAAACCGTCGACTTCTGGCTTGTACCTGATGGATACCGACGGTCGGGTGGTGCGCACGCTCTACAGCGGTAGCGGCGAAAAGCACGGAGTCAGTGACGCCGCCTTCTCTCCGGACGGCACGCGGATCGCCTATCAGACCACCAGGGCTCCGCAGACCGGGACCTACGTGGTGGCGGTCGACGGCAGGAGCAAACCGCGACAACTGACGGTCGGCGCCGACGCCGATCCTGCCTGGTCCCCGGTCGCCCCGGGCGTGCTCGCCTTCCGTCGCGGCTTCGGTGCGACTGCCATCGTGTTCGTCACGAACGTGGACGGTAAGGACGTCGCCTGCGCTGGACGAACGCGGCCTAACGAACTGGGCGGCGGGCGGATGTGTCAGCTCACGGGCGGCAGTTCCTTCGACCAGGATCCGTCGTGGTCCCCGACTGGAGAGCAGATAGCCGTCAAGCACACCGACAAGGCGGGCACGAGCATCCAGATCGTGCCTGCGGACGGCAAGGCGCCACCGCAACCACTGTGGGCGGGCGACCCCGGCCCCCAGAACGCCCCTGCCTGGACCAGTCGCTGAACTGGCTGAGCGGCGCGCTCCGTACTTCAGGGAGACGGCACCCTGCGTCCATCTGCCCCGCCTGGTTGGGCGCTAGGCGAGAAGTACCAAGGGGGTAGCGGTCGTCTAGGCTTGCCGCTGGCGGTGGAGAGAAGGACGTCCCAGCGTCACGGATCCGGGCAAAAAAAACGGCCTCCCTTGCGGGAGGCCATTCCAGCCAGCCGAACTGGCATCGTTTGAGTCGATGCTAACACGTACCCTGCCTGCACGCTGCACCCTTTAGATTAGGAGATCTCCGGCGTGGCCACAGTCGCTGCCTACATCGATGGCTTCAACCTGTACTACGGGATGAAGACCAAGTTCGCCCACCGCTACCTGTGGCTCGACGTCGTGCGACTCGTACAGCATCTCCGACCGGACGACGAGATCGTCGCCGTCCGTACTTCACCGCACTGGTGAAGGCCGAACCCGACGCCGCCGCCCGGCAAAACCGCTACGTCGAAGCCCTTCGGGCACACTGTGGCTCGGTCCTCGACGTATAGATCGGCTGGTTCAAACCCCATAAGCTCGCACCCTGCAAGCGGTGCGGGGAGCACTGGCTGTGCGGATGCCCCCGTCGGGTGCGCTCCTTCGAGGAGAAGGAGACCGACGTTGCGCTGGCCGCCGCAATGGTCGCCGACGTCGCCATCGGCCTGGCGGACCTGACCCTGCTCATCAGCGCCGACTCAGACTTCGCCCCTGCCATCAAGGCAGTCAAGCGGGTCCGTCCCGAGCAGCAAGTGATCATGGCGATGCCGCCAGGCAACGCCAAGCCACACAAGCGCTTCGCCGACCTCGGCTCCTTCAGCATCAACGAAACCGCACTGCGCCGATCCCAGCTCCCCGAGACCGTCTACGACCCGACCATCAGCGCCGCGCGGCGTCGGCCGGAGAAGTGGATCTGACAGGATGTTGTTGGAGACGCTGCTCGCGCAGGTTAGCCAGCGGACGGGACGTGGACGCCGCAGATGTGCAGTTTGCGACGACTGCGGATCAGGTTCCGGAGGGGATGCCGATGCCGTCGGCCTTCGGCTGTGGGCGGGTGTCGAGGGCGTCGTCCAGCCAGCTCGCGACATCCACGTCGGCATTCAGGATGTGTGACACGTAGGACGCCCGCTCATGGCTGAGCACCTCCAGCTCCCAGATGGACGGCGCCATCCCGATCGGGGCCGGGCGTAGGTCGTCCACATCGAGGCCGCTGAAGCTGCTGAGCCGGGACTGGAAGTCCTTCGCCCAGCTCTGCACCACCAAGTGGGTGCTGTCGTTCCCGAGGTGCAGCACCACCACAGCCAGGCCGAGCGCGCCCATCGCCTCGTCGAACTCGAGTTGTCTGGTGGCGGAGGCACGCACCTTCTCCACCATTCGGTCGTCCCAGGCCCTCCCTCGGGCGGTCAGCACGTACGGCTTCACCAGCCGGTTGGGATACCGCCAGGGCATCAGCGGCGTGACGGGACGAGGCCGGTACCCGTCGGCCAGTCCTGTCAATGCCACCGCATGGGCGCCCGCGAGGGACGGATCAGGGGTCGCCACGGATTATCGGGCCGCGTCGCGCTTCTGCGCCTCGAGAGCACGGATCAGGTCCGCGCGGGCCTCACCGACGTACCGGAGGGTGGGGGCGTCCACCGAGTCGGCCTCGTTTTCCAGCCACTCCGAGAGAGCGTCCAGGGTGGACTGCTCGGGCAGGTTGCGGGGGGAGAGGTAGACGAGCACGTTCTCACCCATCGAGGAACCGAGCCGGGTGTAGACGTCCTTGGCCGCACTCAGGTACTTCGCGACGTACGGGCGGAGCAGGTCCTCCTGCCCCGGCTGCTGGAAGCCGACGATGGTGCGGAACTGGGTTTCGTTGGGGGTGTCGTCGGACTCGACCGCGATCCGCCAGGCATCGGCCTTGGCCTCGGGGGTCGGCCGCGCTGCGCGCGCCTGGGCGGCCCGCTCCTGCCCGGTGATGGTGGTGTCGTGGGTGAGTTCCTCGTCGATGCGGTCGGCGTCGATCCGGCCCAGCCGGGCCAGCGAAACGATCAGCGTCCAGCGCAGGTCGGTGTCGATGACCAGACCCTCGGGCAGCCCCGAACCGTCCAGCCAGGCAGCCAGGCGGTCCGCGCCGGCGTTGGAGAAGACGCTGGTGATATGCGCCCGCGCGAATGCCAACTGGTGGTCGCTCCCAGGCTCGGCGCTGGCCATCAACTCACCGACGCTCTGCTCGAACTGTGCACGCAGTGCGGCGCGATGCCCTGGAGCCGCATAGCTGTTGATCGTGGTGGTCGCCTGCGCGAGCAGGGTCCGGACGGCGGTCAGGTCCGTCTCGGTGCGGATCCCCTTCAGCACAATGCCGACGTACTGGCTGGCGGGCATCTCGGCGTCGCGGGTCATGTCCCAGGCCGCGCCCCAGGCGAGGGCCCTGGGCAACGATTCCGACAGTTGGTCGATCGACTCGACCAGGGTGTCCCGGGACCGCTCGTCCAGCCGGATCTTCGCGTAGGTGAGGTCGTCGTCGTTCAGCAGCACCAGATCCGGCCGGGTGGCGCCGGCGAGCTCGGCGAGCTCGGTACGTGGGCCGTCGATGTCGACCTCGAACCGTTCGGTCCGGACCAGGCCGGCGTCGGTACGCCGGTACAGCCCGACGGCCAGGCGGTGCGGTCGGAGTGTCGGGAAGGCCTCGGCAGCGGTCTGCTCGATCGCGAAACTCTCGAAGGCGCCTTCGCTGTCGACGGTGAAGTCGGCGCGCAGAGTGTTCACCCCGGCTGTTCGCAGCCAGCGCTCGGTCCAGTCGTCCAGGTCCCGGCCGGAGGCCTTCTCCAGCGGCTCCAGCAGGTCGGGCAGTTCGGTGTTGCCGAACGCGTGGTCGGCGAAATACTCCTTCAGCGCGGAGATGAACATCTCCTCACCGACGAAGGCGACCAACTGGCGCAGCGCGGACGCGCCCTTGGCATAGGTGATGCCGTCGAAGTTCACCTCGACCGCGTGGAAATCGACCATGTCCGCGGCGATCGGGTGGGTCGAGGGCAGCTGGTCCTGCCGGTAGGCCCAGTTCTTCCGGGCGTTGCAGAAGGTGGTCCAGGCGCCGGCGTACTTGGTCGTCGCAGTGGCCTGGGCCCAATGGCTGGCCCACTCGGCGAAGGATTCGTTCAGCCACAGGTCGTCCCACCAGGTCATCGTGACCAGGTCGCCGAACCACATGTGCGCCAGCTCGTGCAGCACCGTGTTGGCGCGGCTCTCCAGCTCCGCGTGGGTGGTCCGGCTGCGGAAGATGTACTCGTCCCGCAGCGTCACGCAGCCCGCGTTCTCCATCGCGCCCATGTTGTACTCCGGCACGAACGCCTGGTCGTACTTGCCGAACGGGTACGGCGTACCGAAGGCGCGCTCGAACAGCTCGAAGCCCTGCTTGGTCACCTCGAACAGGTCCGCGGTGTCGAGCGAGTCCTTGAGGGACGGCCGGCACAGCAGCGCCAGCGGGTAGCTGCCGTGCGGACCCTCGTAGGTATCGGTGACGACGTGGTACGGACCGGCGATGACGGCGGTGATGTAGGTGGAGATCGGCTGGGTCGGCGCGAACTCCCAGCGGGCCAACTCCTCGCCGTTCGCGCCCTTGTACGGCGTCGGCTCGGGCGTCGCCGCGTTCGAGATGACCACCCAGCGGGCCGGTGCGGACACGGCGAAGCTGAACGGCGCCTTCAGGTCCGGCTGCTCGAAGGTGGTGAACACCCGACGCGCGTCCGGCACCTCGAACTGGGTGTAGAGGTAGGTCTCCTTGTCGGCCGGATCGACCGAGCGGTGCAGCCCTTCACCGGTGCGCGAGTAGATGCAGTCCGCGACCACCTTGAGCTCGTTGCGCGTCTCCAGCCCGTCGAGCTGGATCCGGGCCCCGTCGTACACGGCGTCCGGGTCGAGCGAGCGGCCGTTCAGCGTGACCTCATGCACCTTCGCGGCGATCAGGTCGGCGAAGGTTGCGGCCCCGGGCTCGGCCCCGAAGGTCAGGGTGGTCGTCGACGCGAACGTCGCGGCACCGCTCGCGGCCGTGGTCAGGTCGAGCTCGATGGTGTAGCTCACGTCACTGATCAAGCCGGCGCGGGTGCGCGCTTCATCGCGCGTCAGGTTGGTTCCAGGCATGTCCGCATCCTATGCACCCGGGTGGATCGCTGGACGCGGGTTTCCCCGCGATTTAGTCTTCGTGGCGTATCGATGCACAGGGCTTGAAGGTGCGTTGGTCGGCACGTTGTCCGACGGTGACCACGCGGCCCCTGCGAGTGACGAATTTGGTTACATTTTGTACCATTAATCGCATGACTGCCAACGCTGATTTCTGGTTCGACCCCGCTTGCCCCTGGGCCTGGATGACCTCTCGCTGGATGCTCGAGGTCGAGCAGGTCCGCGATGTGAAGACCAGTTGGCACGTGATGAGCCTTGCCGTTCTGAACGACGGCCGGGATGTCCCGGACCAGTACAAGACATTCATGACGGAAGCCTGGAGGCCGGTCCGCGTGCTGATCGCGGCTGAGCAGGCACACGGAAACGAGGTGCTGCTGCCGCTCTATACCGCGCTCGGCCGGCGGATCCACATCGAGGGCCGCGGCATCGGCGGCGACGTCGTCCCGGAGGCGCTCGCGGAGGTCGGCCTGCCGGCGTCGCTGATCGAGGCTGCCACATCGACCAAGTACGACGATGCGCTGAAGAAGTCCCACCACGAGGGCATGGACCAGGTCGGGATGGAGGTCGGTACCCCGGTGATCTCGGTCGAGGGGGCGGCCTTCTTCGGCCCGGTGGTGACGCCGGCGCCGAAGGGCGAGGCGGCCGGCAAGCTCTGGGACGGGGTCCGGCTGGTGGCCGGCACCGAGGGCTTCTTCGAACTCAAGCGCACCCGTGACCGCGGGCCGATCTTCGACTGATTACCCTTCGGTTTGCCGTCGAGGGGTTGAACGTTCCAGCCTGGCTGGGTGAAAGTTGCTCACCGAGTACGTCGTCTAGTGGTGAGTAGGTTCCACAGTGGTTCCACTTGGGGTGACAGCCGGGGTCGCGGTGTTCGATCGGCGAACCGGCAAGTTCACCGAACAGGTGAACCCGGACCTCCAGTTTCGTTCGGCCTCGGTGGTGAAACTGCTGATCGTGCTGGACTACCTCTGGGACCTCGGCCCGTCGTACGACGTGCCGGCAGTCGACGGGGCGCGGCTCGACGTGATGTTGCGCAGCAGTGATGACGATGCGGCCAGCTACTTCTGGGACCTGGACGGCGGCGGCCTGATCATCGACCGGATGGTGGAGCGGCTCGGGCTGACGCACACCGCTCGACCGCCGGCGACCCACCCCGGCTTCTGGGGGTACACCGCGCTGACAGCGGGGGACACGGTCAGGATCTACCAGTACCTGCTGGACCGGGCGCCGGGGCCGGTGCGTGAGTACGTGATGGGCAACCTTTACCAGGCGACACGTTGCGGCACGGACGGATTCGACCAGTACTTCGGGATCGCGTCGGTGTTCGACCTCGCCTTCAGCATCAAGCAGGGCTGGTCCGGCTTCATCCACTCCAGTCGCGATGTCCCCGCCAAGAAGGCAGCAGCCGAGAAGACAGCCGGGGTGGACCTGGTCAGCGAGGCGCTGCACACCACCGGCACCGTCGGTACCGATGACCGAGCCATCGTCGCCGTGTACACCTTGCACCCGAGCGGCACGCCGTACGGGAGGGCCTATAGCGACCTGACCCGGTTGACGCGGTCCCTGTCCGTGCCGGGCGGCGTACGGGCTCTTGGTAGCTGGCTGACCACGATCGGCTCGGGCGTACGCGTGCGGACGGCGCCGAACACCACCTGCGGCGTACTCGGCACCTTGCCATCCGGCGTAGACGTACTGGTGTCCCACCAGAAGAAGGGCCAGCTCATCGATGCGCCACCGCGGAGCAGCGAGTGGTGGGCCTACCTGCCTAAGTACGGCGGCTACGTGACCAACGTGTACGTCGGCACGGGCTGCCCGAAGCTGCCCGGGGTCCCCGACTGCTAGCGGGTTCGCGACGCTAGTGCCCGGACATGGAAGACTTCGGGCCATGCGAGTGCACATCGGTTCTGACCATGCCGGCTTCGAGCTGAAGAACCACCTGGCCCAGCACCTCACGGCCGCCGGGCACGATGTCGTCGACCACGGGCCCGCCGTGTACGACCCTGTCGACGACTACCCGCCCTACTGCCTGCGTACGGCGGGGGCCGTCGTCGCGGACCAGGGCAGCCTCGGCATCGTGATCGGCGGCTCGGGCAACGGTGAGCAGATCGCCGCGAACAAGGTGAAGGGCGTCCGCGCCGCACTGGCCTGGAGCACCGAGACCGCGACGTTGTCCCGCCAGCACAACGACGCGAACGTGATCAGCATCGGCGCCCGGATGCACCCACTCGAGGACGCGGTCGGATTCGTCGATCTCTTCCTCGGCACGCCCTACTCGGGCGAGGACCGGCACACCCGCCGGATCAAGATGCTCGAATCCTACGAGGTCACCGGCGAACTGCCGCCGCTACCGTCCTGACCAGTGGTCTTCTTCGGTTTGGCCTTGGCGCGGTCCTCGAGACGCGGCCGGGATACGTCCCGGGCCCGCATCGCCCGCGCGATGCCGACCACGGCTGGGGTGGGCACGGTGGCCCGGCCTGAAATTTTGCCAGTCGTCATACTCGAACCGCCTTTCCGCTCTTCCTAAGGGGAATCATGCCCGAAGGTCACACCCTCCATCGACTCGCGAACGACGTACAGGAGGCGTTCGGCGGCCGCCCGGTCCGCACGACGAGCCCGCAGGGCAAGTTCGCCGAGGGTGCCGCGCTGCTCGACGGCCACGCGCTGCGGCAGACCGAAGCCCACGGTAAGCACTTCCTGGCTGAGTTCGACGGCGCCGGCTGGCTGCACATCCACCTCGGCCTGATCGGCAAGGTCGACTTCGGTACGGCGCCGGTGCCCGAACCCGTCGGCCAGGTCCGCCTCCGCCTGCAGAACGCCGCGTCGTACGCCGATCTGCGGGGTGCGACGGTCTGCGAGGTGCTGACTGACGGCGAACGGGAGGCGCTGATCGCCCGGCTCGGTCCGGACCCGCTGCGCGATGACGCCGACCCCGACCGGGCCTGGAAGCGGATCCACCGGAGCAAGCAGCCGATCGGGCAGTTGCTGATGGACCAGGAGGTGCTCAGCGGGGTCGGCAACGTGTACCGCGCCGAGGTGCTGTTCCGGGCCAAGCTGCACCCGCTGACGCCCGGGCACCTGGTCAAGAAGCGCGAGTGGCAAGGTATGTGGACCGACATCGTGGAGCTGATGAAGTACGGCGTCGAGACCGGCCGGATCGACACCGTCACCGACGATCACACTCCCGACGCGATGGGCCGTGATCCGCGCAAGGACGACCACGGCGGCGAGGTCTACGTGTACCGGCGGCAGGGCCAGCGATGCCACGTCTGCCAGTCGGTGATCCGGACCGAGATCCTCGCCGGACGCAACCTGTTCTGGTGTCCGAAGTGCCAACGGACCGGCCAGACCAGAAAACCGGCGGCGAAGTCATAACGACCTGATGCGCGGACCGAACGGTGCCGTTATCTTTCTTTCACCATGACTAGCGGCGTCACCGTCGATGGCACGACCTTGCGGCGAGCCGGCAACCGCGCCGGTTCGCTGATCCGTCGTGCGCGCCGATCACACACCCTGACGGCAGCCGGCCTGCTGTCGCTGGCTGCGGTCCTCACGCTCGGCGCGGTGGAATCGCCCAAGGTCATACCCGCGTCGTCGCTGATCATTCCGATTCTGCTCGGCGGATTGTTGCTGACCTACCGGGCGCTGGCAGTGCTCAGCTTCGTCTCGCTGATGCTCGGCGCCTATGTCGCGGCCGGGCCGGGACTGGCGCAAGCGCGGTTCTCCATCGTCCCGGTACTCGCCGTGGTGGCTTGGATCGTGCTCGCCGGTGCGAGGGTCCGGACCCGGCTCGGTGTCCAGGGCAGTCGCGGTGAGTCGATGCTGATCGAACTACGGGAACTCCTCTCCAACCAGGGTGAGCTGCCCCAACTCCCGGCGGGCTGGCGGGCCGAGGTCGCTATCCGGTCCGCCGGCGGCGCGTCGTTCTCGGGCGACTTCGTGGTGGCCACCACCCGCGGTGAGGAACTGCTGGAGGTGGCGCTCGTCGATGTGTCCGGCAAGGGCCTCGATGCGGGCACCCGCGCACTACTGCTCTCTGGTGCGTTCGGCGGCCTGCTCGGAGTGGTCCCGGTCGAGGAGTTCCTGCCGTCGGCCAACCAGTACCTACGCCGCCAGGACTGGGACGACGACTTCGCCACCGTGGTGCACGTCGCGGTCAACCTGGCCACCGGCGAATTCGAGGTCCGTACGGCGGGCCATCCGCCGGCCATCCAGTTCGACGCCTGGTCAGGGCGATGGCAGACCCGCGATGCGGAAGGACCTCTGCTCGGCCTGTTGGAGACCCCGGACTTCCAGGTCAACAAAGGGCAACTGAAGCAAGGCGATGCGCTCTTCCTCTACAGCGACGGCATGGTGGAAACCCCTCGGCGCGACATCGGCCTCGGCACGGACCGTTTGGCCGGCCATGCCGAGCGGCTGGTGGCACACGGGTTCAAAGGAGCCGCCGAGGAGTTGGTCGTCGAGATCGGCGGTCACGGCGACGATTCGGCCCTGGTCCTGATCCATCGTCAGATGAACCCATCCGAGCTGGTCCTGCCCTCGGACTGCACGAGGTCCGGCCTGCAGAGCACTTTGCGTCGCCGCAAGGCCGCCCTCCTCCGCCAGATCAAATCCCGCACCGCCCCGGCCTGAACAACCCTTCGGACCGGCTCACAGCGCCGACCTGCTCGCCGAAGCGGATCCGACAGGTCGGTGGGTGGGCGGAATTCAATACTGCGCCGAATGCGTCGGGTAGCCAACTGCTCGCTCACTGTGCTTTTGGCGAGATCAATGTTCGAATGCGTCGAATGCGTCGCGTAGTCAGCTCCTCGCTCATTGTGTTTCCATTCGATCAGTCTTCGACTGCTGCGCCGAATGCGTCGGGTAGCCAACAGTTCGCTCACTGTGCTTTTAGTGTGACCTTCATTGTTGTCATTGCCCAAGGAAATGAACCTGATCGGATCGCCTGGGGGTGGATTCGGCTTGTTTTCTGGGGTTGTCGGGGGTTTGGGGTTCGATGAGCTTTGTCAAGTGCGCCGGGTAGCCGGCTGATCGCCCGTTGTTGCGTTACACGATCGTCACTCCAGGTTGTTGACCAAGGCAACAAACAAGCAATACTGCAAAAGGGAAATACCAATCGAAGTGAGGCAATTGTGAAGTTTCCGCCCATCGCTCGTTCGCGCGCTGCGACCGTCCTCGCCAGCGCGGGCGCCCTGTCCCTGCTGGTCGGGGCAGCAGCACTCATGGCACCGTCGGGAGCGTCGGCCTCCCAATCGGGGGCCGTCCCCCCGATCACGAAACCCGACCCGACAAGCACTCCGAAGGATGGTCCGAAGGGCACGCCGAAGGACGATCCGAAGAGCACTCCGAGGGACGGTCCGAAGGGCACTCCGAAGGACGATCCGTTGGGCAACAACGGCACGATCAAGATCGAAGGCCCCGTCCAGAGCGGGCCGCCGGACAACAACCCGCACCAGGGCTGCACCTTCGTCGTCGAGTTCTACAACTTCGACAAGGGCGCCTATAACGCCACTGTCCATTTCGAGGACCAGGCGCCGACCGCTGATGGCGGACTGAAGGTCGTGTCCGGTGACCTGCACCCCTTCATCGGAGGGGACGCGGCCGGCGGCGGTAGGGATCTGGATGCCAGGGTGACCTACACGCTCTCGTTCACGGGCGCACCGCAGCCGAAACAGGGCTACCACGTGAAGATCACGGTCGAGGCGCCGGGGTCGATTGGCGCGGACACCAAGCACAAGGTCTTCTGGGTCGA
>JAWWOY010000092.1:0-8064 GCA_033851195.1 Kribbellaceae bacterium
CTGCTGACCCAAGGCGAGGTGCTCGGCTGCGTCAACGAACTGTCCGACCCGCGCGACGTGGTGGTCTGCGCCGCGGGCTCGATGCCGGGCGACCTGCACAAGCTGTGGCGCACCCGGGACCCGAAGGGCTATCACGTCGAGTACGGCTTCTCCTGTATGGGCTACGAGATCGCCGGCGGTCTCGGCGTCCGCCTGGGTGCCCCGGACCGGGACGTGTTCGTGATGGTCGGCGACGGCTCCTACCTGATGATGTCGACCGAGCTCGTCACCGCGGTCCAGGAGAACCTCAAGGTCATCGTCGTCCTGGTGCAGAACCACGGCTTCGCCTCCATCGGTGCCTTGTCCGAATCCCTCGGCTCCCAACGCTTCGGTACGGCGTACCGGCGGCGCAGCGGAGACGGCCGGCTCGACGGCGACCTGCTGCCAGTGGACCTCGCGGCGAACGCGCGCAGCCTCGGCGTCGACGTGATCGAGGTGAATGACCGGGCCGAGCTCGAGAAGGCGATCGAGGCAGCCAAGGCGGCGTCCGGTCCGGTGGTGATCCACGTCCGCACGGATCCGCTGGTGCATGCCCCTGACAGCGAGTCCTGGTGGGACGTTCCGGTCAGCGAGGTGTCGACGCTCGACTCGACCCGCACCGCGCGGACGGCGTACGAGGAGTCCAAGGCCGGTCAGCATCCCTATCTGGCGCCGACGACGTATGAGAACGAGAGGCCGGACTGATGGCAGGCAAGGTCAACGTCGGCAGCGCGCCGGATTCGTGGGGCGTATGGTTCGCGGACGATCCGCGGCAGACGCCGTGGGAGCGGTTTCTCGACGAGGTCGCGGCTGCCGGCTATCCGCGGATCGAGCTCGGTCCATACGGCTACCTGCCCACTGATCCTTCGCGGCTGAAGGAGGAATTGGGCAAGCGCGGCCTGGTGCTGACCGCCGGCACCATCTTCGAGCACCTGCACCGACCGGACTCGTGGGAGTCGACCTGGCGGGACGTGTCGGCCGCGGCCGAGCTGACAGCGGCGATGGGCGCGAAGCACCTGGTCGTTATCCCTTCCATGTGGCGCGACCCGTCGACCGGTGAGATCGTTGAACCGCCGGAACTGGACGACGAGAGCTGGTCCCGGCATGGCAGGCAGATGAATGAGCTGGGCAAGAGGATCGCCGGCGAGTACGGGTTGAAGACGCAGTTCCACCCGCACGCTGACGCGCATGTCGACACGCACGAGCACGTCGAGCGCTTCCTTGCCGAGACCGACGGCGACTACGTCAACCTGTGCCTCGACACGGGGCACATCAGCTACTGCGGTGGCGACAACCTGAAGCTGATCCAGGACTACCCCGAGCGGATCGGGTACGTCCACCTGAAGCAGGTCGATCCCGTCGTACTGGCCTCGGTGGTCGAGGAGGGGGTGGGCTTCGGCGAGGCCGTGAAGCGCGGCGTGATGTGCGAGCCGCCGCAAGGACTGCCCGAGCTGCCGCCGGTGCTGGATGCGCTGGCCGGTTTGGACCTAGACCTATTCGCGATCGTTGAGCAGGACCTGTATCCATGTGCACCCGACACGCCGTTGCCGATTGCGGAGCGGACGCTGGCGTACCTGACGAAGCACGGGGGTGGTGTTTCCGCTTGACGGCTTGCAGGGTAAGCACGCTGTGCTCACTCTGGGGTCACATCCAACGCCGCGGCGTTACCGCGGGACATCTGGAAAGGCTGGTTGTACTCATGGTTCGGTGGCAGAAGAAGGCGGTGGCCACGGGGGCGGCCGTGGTCCTGGTCGCGGCGCTGGGCGCCTGTAGTTCCTCCGGCGGCAAGCAGGCGGAGGCGAAGGCGGGCGGTGCCGCGGGCAACGTCGCCAACACGGCGCGGATGAAGGTCGCCTTCATCACCCACGCGGCCCCGGGCGACACGTTCTGGGACCTGGTCCGCAAGGGGGCCGAGGCAGCAGCAGCGAAGGACAACGTGGAACTGCAGTACTCCGGTGATCCGGACGGTGCCGGACAGGCGAACCTCGTGCAGACTGCGATCGACGCCAAGGTCGACGGGATCGCCGTCACGCTGGCCAAGCCGGATGCGGTGGCTGCCAACGTCAACAAGGCGAGCGCCGCCGGCATCCCGGTTGTCGCCCTGAACGGTGGCATCGATGTCTGGCAGACCGCGACCAAGGGCGTGCTCGGCTACTTCGGGCAAGACGAGAAGATCGCCGGCCAAGCCGCCGGGGAGAAGCTCAGTCAGCTCGGGGCCAAGAAGGTCATGTGCGTCATCCAGGAGCAGGGCCACGTCGGCCTGGAGGCACGCTGCCAGGGCCTGAAGGACAAGTTCACCGGCACGACCGAGAAGATCTACATCACCGGTACCGATATGCCGGGCAGCCAGACGACGATGACGTCGAAGCTTCAGCAGGACAAGGGCATCGACTACGTGATGACGCTCGGCGCGCCGTTCGCGCTGGCCGCGGTGAAGTCGGTCAAGGACGCCGGGTCCGCGGCGAAGGTGGCGACGTTCGACACCAACAAGGAACTGATCGGGGCAATCAAGTCGGGCGACGTTCAGTTCGCCGTCGACCAGCAGCCGTATCTGCAGGGCTACCTGTCGGTTGACAGTCTTTGGCTCTACAAGAACAACGGCAACACGATCGGTGGTGGCCAGGCCACCTTGACCGGTCCGGCGTTCATCGACAAGTCCAACGTCGGTGCGGTGGAGAAGTTCGCCGCCAACGGCACCCGCTAGCGAGGTTGTCATCATGACCGAGATACTCACCAAGCCACCATCGCCGGTCGACGATCGTGTCTCCCACCGTTCGCTGGGCGCCCGTCTGCTGAGCCGGCCGGAGGTCGGTTCGCTGGTCGGTGCCGCCGTCATCCTGGTCTTCTTCCTGATCACTGCACCGACATTCCGTGACCCGGCCGCCAGCGGCACGATCATCTACCAGGCAGCCCTGATCGGCGTGATGGCGATACCGGTCGCACTGCTGATGATCGGCGGCGAGTTCGACCTTTCGGCCGGCGTCGCGGTGACCACCTCAGGCCTGACCGCCGCCCTCTTCGCCTATCAGTTCAGCACCAATGTGTGGGTGGGCGTGTTCGTCGCATTGCTGGTGTCACTCGCGATCGGGGCTTTCAACGGCTGGCTGCTGATGCGGACGGGGCTGCCGAGCTTCCTGGTGACGCTCGGAACCTTCTTCATCCTGCAGGGCCTCAACCTGGCCGTCACTCGGTTGCTGTCGGGCACCGTGTCGTCGAACTCGATCGCCGACATGGACGGGTTCAATTCCGCGAAGGCGGTGTTCGCTTCGCAGTTCCAGATCGGATCGGTCACCATCAGGATCCTGGTCCTGTGGTGGGTGCTGTTTGTGGTCGCGGCCAGTTGGGTGCTGCTCCGGACGAAGATCGGCAACTGGATCTTCGCGGTCGGCGGGGACGCAGCGGCGGCCCGGGCCGTCGGTGTCCCGGTGAAGCGGGTCAAGATCGGCCTGTTCATGACGGTGGGCTTCTTCGCCTGGTTCTCCGGTATGCACCTGCTCTTCACCCAGAGCAGCGTGCAGTCGGGGGAGGGCGTCGGCAAGGAGTTCATCTACATCATCGCCGCGGTCGTCGGCGGCTGCCTGCTGACCGGCGGTTACGGCTCGGTCGTCGGTTCCGCGATCGGCGCGCTGATCTTCGGCATGACCCAGCTCGGCGTGGTCTACGCAGGTTGGAACGCGGACTGGTTCAAGGCCTTCCTGGGCGTGATGTTGCTGCTGGCAACGATCGTCAACCTCGTCGTCAAGAAGAGGGCGGACCTGAGATGACCACCACCGAGTCGTTCGCGGATGAAGCGGGAACGAGCCCGACCACACCGATCGTCCACATGGAGGATGTCGGCAAGAGCTATGGCAACGTGCACGCGCTGCGCGGGGTGTCGCTGTCAGTACGGCAGGGTGAGATCACCTGTGTGCTCGGCGACAACGGCGCCGGCAAGTCGACGCTGATCAAGATCATCGCCGGCCTGCACCAGCACACCGACGGCACCATGTCGGTGAACGGCGAGGAACGGCATTTCAGCTCGCCGCGGGAGGCGATGGACAGCGGGATCGCCACCGTCTATCAGGACCTGGCACTGGCTCCGCTGATGTCGGTCTGGCGGAACTTCTTCCTCGGCAACGAGATCACGAACGGCCCGTTCGGTCCGTTCGGGACACTGGACTCCGCCGCCATGAAGAGGATCGCCGATGCCGAGCTGACCAAGATGGGTATCTCCATCCCCAATCTGGAGCAGCCCGTCGGCATGCTGTCCGGAGGGCAACGCCAGTGCATCGCGATCGCGCGGGCGATCCACTTCGGTGCCAAGGTGCTGATCCTCGACGAGCCCACCGCGGCGCTCGGTGTGAACCAGTCCGGTGTCGTGCTCAAGTACGTCATCAAGGCCCGCGACGCCGGCCTCGGCGTCGTCTTCATCACCCACAACCCGCACCACGCCTACCTGGTGGGCAACCACTTCGTGGTCCTCAAGCTAGGCCGGGTCGCGCTGGACACCCATCGGTCTGACATCACACTGGAGCAGCTGACCACCGAGATGGCAGGCGGTGCCGAGTTGGAGGCGCTCAGCCACGAGCTGGCCGGGATCGACGCCGGCGTCGTCGTCGACCCAGCGCACGCCGGACCGCCCGTTGCCGCCGAACCAATCACAGAGAGCAGGTGAGCATGACTCAGCAGGACCTCAGGATCGGCATCGTCGGGGTCGGCATGATGGGCGCCGACCATGCCGACCGGGTCGCCCGCCGGATCTCCGGCGCCCGGCTGGTGGCCGTGTCCGACCCGGACACGGCCCGGGCCGAGGCGCTGGCCGGCTCGCTGGACGGCGTACGGGTGATCGGGGATCCGTTGGAACTGATCGGCCATGAAGACGTCGACGCGGTGATCATCGCGTCGCCCGGTTTCGCGCACGCCGAGCAGTTGATGGCGTGCCTCGAGCACGGCAAGCCGGTGCTCTGTGAGAAGCCGTTGACGATGGACAGCGAGTCGTCGTTGCGGGTGGTCGAGGCCGAGCACAAGGTCGGCCGGCCGTTGATCCAGGTGGGCTTCATGCGCCGGTTCGATCCCGAGTACGCCGCATTGAAGCAACTGCTCGACTCGGGTGACCTGGGCCGGACGCTGCTGCTGCACAACGTGCACCGGAACAAGACCGTGCCGGACACGTTCCGCAGCGAGATGATCGTGCGCGATTCCCTGGTGCACGAGGTCGATGTGGCGCGGTGGTTGTTCGACGACGAGATCACCCGGGTCACCGTGCATGCGCCCAAGCCGACCAGCTTGGTCGCCGACGGCGTGCTCGACCCGCAGTTCGCGGTGTTCGAGCTGGCCAATGGTGCCATCGCGGATGTGGAGGTGTTCGTCAACTTCCAGGTCGGCTATGAGGTGCGGTGTGAAGCCGTCGCCGAGAAGGGCAGTGCCACCATCGGCCTCGGCGTCGACGTACTGACCAAGGCGGCCGGACACTGGGGTGGTGTGGTGCCGGCCGACTTCCGGGTCCGGTTCGGATTGGCCTACGACCTCGAGATCCAGCGCTGGGTGAATGCCGCGGCGAAGGGCGAGCTCGATGGCCCGACGGCCTGGGACGGGTATGCCGCCGCCGCGGTTTGCACGGCCGGCGTGCAGTCTCTGCAGGAAGGCCGGCCGGTGGACGTCGAGATGGTACGACGGAGCGAGGTGCTTGGGTGAAACTCAGCCTCGACCCCTACATGTTCCGGCACGTTCCGCTGCTGGAGCTGCCCGGTCTCGTCGCCGAGCTCGGCTACGAGTGGCTCGAGCTCTCGCCACGGGGCGACTTCCTGCCCTTCTTCAACCACCCGCGGGTGGACGACGCCAGGGTGGCAGCCCTCCGGATCGAGCTTGCTGCCGCCGGGGTCGGGGTTTCGTCGGTGCTGCCGCTGTACAAGTGGTCGGGGCCTGACGAGAACGAGCGGCAGGCCGCCGTACGGTATTGGAAACGGGCGATCCAGATCACCGCCGATCTCGGGGTGGACGCGATGAACTCGGAGTTCAACGGCCGGCCGGAGCAGGCGGCGCGCAGCGAGTCGCAATTCTGGCGCTCGATGGAGGAACTGCTGCCGGTCTTCGAGGCGGAAGGGGTGCGGCTGGTGCTGGAACCGCACCCGGACGACTTCGAGGAGGACGGCAAGGCCGCGATCGACCTGATCCGCGGTATCAACAGCCCGCTGGTCAGCTTCCTCTACTGCGCGCCGCACACCTTCCACATGGGTAACGACGCCGCCGGAATCATCAGCTACGCCGGTGATCTGCTGACCAACATCCACGTCGCCGACTCGTTCGACCACACCGGGTCATCGGGGCTGCGCTACATCGTCAACCCGCCCGGGTCGACCGTGCGGGTGCACCAGCACCTGGACATCGGCCAGGGCGAGGTCGACTTCGACGAACTGTTCGGGTGTCTGGAGTCGGTCGGCTTCGACGGCACCGTGACCACCTGTGTGTTCGCCTGGGAGGAACGTGCCCGGGATTCGAGCACGTTCATGCGGGAGAAGATCGCCGGCTACTTGTCCAAGTGGGCGGATCCACCGGCGCTCATATCCGCCTGATCCGCCTCAGCAGTCCCAGAAAGTCCCAGAACAAAGGAAGCAGCTGTGAGTACTGACGTTTCGCGCATCACCCACCTGGTCGGCGGGACCCCCTGGACCGGGGTGTCCGAGCGGACCAGCAAGGTCTACAACCCGGCCACCGGTGAGGTCACCGGCGAGCTGGACCTGGCCTCGGCCGCGACCGTCGACGAGGTGGTCAAGGTCGCCCACGACGCGTCCCGGGCCTGGGGCAAGATCTCGCTGACCAAGCGGGCGCAGGTGCTCTTCGCCTTCCGCCAGTTGCTGAACGAGCGCAAGGAGGACATCGCCGCACTGATCACGGCGGAGCACGGCAAGGTGCTTTCGGACGCACTCGGCGAGGTGACCCGCGGCCTTGAGGTGGTCGAGTTCGCCTGCGGCATCCCGCACCTGCTCAAGGGCGGCTTCAGCGAGAACGTGTCGACCAACGTCGACGTGTACTCGATCCGCCAGTCGCTCGGTGTGGTCGCGGTGATCTCGCCGTTCAACTTCCCCGCGATGGTGCCGCTCTGGTTCGTCCCGATCGCTGTTGCTTGCGGCAACAGTGTGGTGATCAAGCCGTCCGAGAAGGACCCCTCCGCCGTGAACGCGGTGGCCACGCTGTGGAAGGAGGCAGGCCTGCCCGACGGCGTGATGAACGTCGTCCACGGCGACAAGGAGGCTGTTGACCGCCTGCTGGAGCACCCGGACGTGAAGGCCGTCTCGTTCGTCGGCTCCACTCCGATCGCGCGCTATGTCTACGAGAAGGGCACCTCCAACGGCAAGCGCGTCCAGGCGCTCGGCGGCGCCAAGAACCACATGGTGGTGCTGCCTGACGCCGACCTCGACCTGGCCGCCGACGCCGCCGTGAACGCCGGCTTCGGCTCGGCAGGGGAGCGCTGCATGGCGATCTCCGCCCTGATCGCGGTCGAGCCGGTCGCGGACGACCTGATCTCGAAGATCCGCGAGCGGATGGCCACGCTGCGGACCGGCGACGGCACCCGTGGCTGCGACATGGGCCCGCTCGTCACCGGCGCCCACCGTGACAAGGTCGTCGGGTACGTCGAAGCCGGGGTCGAGGCCGGCGCAGACCTCGCCGTGGACGGCCGGGAAGGCTCGTTCGACGGCGGTGAGGACGGCTTCTGGCTCGGCCCGACCCTGTTCGACAAGGTCACCCCGGACATGTCGATCTACACCGACGAGATCTTCGGCCCGGTGCTGTCCGTCGTCCGCGTCCCGTCGTACGACGCGGCGCTAGCCCTGGTGAACTCGAACCCGTACGGCAACGGCACGGCCATCTTCACGAACGACGGCGGAGCGGCCCGGCGGTACCAGACGGAGGTCGAGGTCGGCCTGGACGGCGTCAACGTCCCGATCCCGGTGCCGATGGCGTACTACTCCTTCGGCGGCTGGAAGAACTCCCTCTTCGGCGAGCACCACGTGCACGGCCCCGACGGCGTGCGCTTCTACACGCGGGCGAAGGTGGTCACCCAGCGGT
>JAWWOY010000097.1:0-3092 GCA_033851195.1 Kribbellaceae bacterium
TTCGAACGAAGAGGATCGTAGCAGGGCCGATCGGCAGAAACGAAATCGGTTACCCGTGCCCATCGACCCGCTGCGTGGTCAGGCAGCAGCGGCCAGTGGAACACCCGTCAGGGACGCCTTTCCAGCACTGCCATCGCCGCGTTGTGGCCGCCGATCCCGCTCACTGCGCCCCCTCGGCGGGCTCCGGATCCGCAGATCATGATATTCGCCACATCCGTCTCGACACCCCAGCGTCCGACCTCGGCTTCGTCGTCCGCCCAGGGCCACTGGAGGTCGCCGTGGAAGATATGCCCGCCTGGCATGCCCACTGATTCCTCGACGTCGTACGGTGTCTTGGCCTCGATGCAGAGGGCGCCATCCGCGTCACGGGCGATGCACGGTTCGAGCGGCTCGTCCAGGTACGACTCCAGCCCGGCCAGGACCCGCCGTACGGACTCGGCGCGGGCGGCGTCGTTGTCCGAGGTAAACAAGCGGGCGGGGAAGTGGACCCCGAAGACTGTCAGGGTCTGGTAACCGGCTGCGACCAGCGAGGGCGCGAGGATCGATGAGTCGGTCAGTGAGTGGCAGTAGACCTCAGAGGGCGGCACAGCAGGTAGCGCACCGTCGGCCGCCTCGAGGTAGGCGGATTGCAATTGGCTGTAGTCCTCGTCGATGTGGAACGTGCCGGCAAACGCGCGCGAAGGGTCGTCACCTGAGCGTAGCCGGGGGAGCCGGGACAGCAGCAGGTTGATCTTGAGTTGAGAGCCCTCCGGCTTCAGAGCAGGCGGCAGCCCGCGCAAGGAAGCGAGAGTGGCAGGAGCAACGTTGGCGAGCACGAAAGAGCAGTCGACCGAACGCTCACCGTCACCACCCAGCCACGTTACGGAGGCGCGGGTGCCGTCGGCCTTCACCGACGTCACGGCGGCATTCGTCACCAGCGATGCGCCGGCGCTGCGGGCCGCCACAGCGAGGGCATCCGTGACCGCGCCCATGCCGCCCACGGGAACCCGCCACTCGCCGGTGCCGTTGCCGATCAGGTGGTAGAGGAAGCAGCGGTTCTGGATCAGCGACTTGTCGTGCAGGCCGGCGAAGGTGCCGATCACCGCGTCCGTCGCCACGACGCCACGGACGGTGTCGTCCGCGAACCGCTCCTCGACGACCTCGCCGAACGGTCGCTCGACCAACGCCTCCCACAGGCGCGGATCGGCCCGTGACCGCAGGTCGGTGGGGGAGACCAGTGGTTCCAACAGGGTGGGCGCTACCACTGAGGCCAGGCTGGCGACTGAGCCGTAGAACCGGGTCCAGGCGTCGTACTCGGCATCGCTGCCGGTCAGGGCGGCGAACGAGTCGCGGGTGACCTGGCCCTCCGGCCGCTCGATCATCAGACCGTGGTCGCGTCCGTCGCGACGCACCGGCGTGTACGACGCGACGGCGCGCGAGCGGAGCTGGAGCGACAGGTTCAGGTCGGCCATGATCTTGTCCGGCAGCAGGCTGACCAGGTACGAGTACCGCGACAGCCGGGCGTCCATGCCGGGGAAGACCTGCTGGCTGACCGCGGCGCCGCCGGTGTGGCCCTGCTGCTCCAGCACCAGGGTGCTCAAGCCGGCTCCGGCAAGGTAGCCGGCGGCAACGAGTCCGTTGTGGCCGCCACCGACGATCACGACGTCGTAGAAGTCCTTGCTCCTAGCAACCATGTCAGATCGGCCAGTCCAGTTTGCGATAAGCGGCGTCCCAGAACATCCACTCGTAGCGGGTAGTGGTGGCGAAGTGCCGATGGCAACGATCGCGTTCACCGGGTCCGACCTCGGAGCCGAGCCGATCAGTCACCGCCAGCACCGACGCCACGATCGCGTCGAACTCTTCGGATCCGTACGCCTCGATCCACTGCCTGTACACCGGATCAGGCGACGAGCGCTGCAGCAACTCCCGGCCGACCTCGCGGTAGATCCAGTAGCAAGGCAGCACCGCCGCCACCGCCTCGGCGTACGAGCCGGTGGCGCAGACAGCGGTCAGATACGACATGTACGCCGTCGTGGTGGGGCCGGATCCGGTTGCGTCGACGTCGGCCGAGGTCAGGCCGAGGGAGCCGAGCAGGTCGGTGTGCAGTTGCCGCTCGACCTCGATCGCGTTCGCGGCGTGCAGGGCGAACATGCTCACCGCATCCTCGTCGACGGCCCGGGCGGCGACGAGCGCCAGCGCGCGGGAGTAGGCCCGCAGGTAGTGGCTGTCCTGCACGATGAAATAGCGGAAGGCGTCGTGGTCCAGTGTGCCGTCGGTCAGCCCGGTGAGGAACGGGTGCCGCACGATCTCGTCGTACATCTTCGCGGCGCCGGAGTCCCACAGTTCGGCGGAAAACGTCATCGCTCAGCTCCTCGAAGTCGGCTGCAACGACCCTAGTGTCCCGCCCTCAGGGACACTAGGCGGGAATGGTCAACCGAAAGACACGACGGAACCACTCAGCGGGACATACCCTGACGCAATGAGCATGCCTCCGGACACTCCGTTGCTGAGCCGGATCCGCGCGTCCGTGATCGGCGACGATCAGGTGATGCCCGGACCGTACGGGCCGCGCCGGGTGACGTACGCCGACTACACCGCGTCCGGCCGGGCGCTGACGTTCATCGAGGACTTCATCCGCGAGGAGGTCCTGCCGCGGTACGCGAACACGCACACGGAGTCCAGCGGTACCGGACTGCAGACCACCCGCCTGCGGGAGGATGCGCGGCGGATCATCCACGAAAGTGTCGGCGGCGACGACGAGACCGCGGTGATCTTCTGCGGCTCTGGTGCGACCGGCGCGATCGACAAGCTGATCGGCGTGCTCGGGTTGCGGATCCCGGCCGAGCTGGACGACCAGTACCAGCTGACCGACCAGATCCCGCGGGCCGAGCGCCCGGTGGTCTTCATCGGCCCGTACGAGCACCACTCGAACGAGCTCCCGTGGCGCGAGTCGATCGCCGACGTGATCGTCATCGGCCAGGACACCAACGGCAACATCGACATCCCGCGGCTCGAGCAGGAACTGATCGAGTACGCCGACCGGCCGCTCAAGATCGGCTCGTTCTCCGCGGCCAGCAACGTCACCGGCATCGTCAGCAACACCCACCGGGTCT
>JAWWOY010000100.1:0-4189 GCA_033851195.1 Kribbellaceae bacterium
GCCTGGGGCCGCGGTGGTCCGAATACTCGGGGTCCGTTTTCCGTAGGCCGTTCGCCAAACCGGACGGGCGCCTATCAACGCATCCGGCTCTCCACGGGGGCGACTACCGTGGGGTCTGGGCCTCGCCATGGGTGGACAAGGTGGCCCGGCGCGGGGTTCGCTGCCCATCGAGCGGCGAATGTCTCCCACCTCCGCTCGAATCGAGAACGCCTCATGGCGCACGCGGACGGCCACGCATACGCAACCCCTCCGGCAAGCGCTTACTCGACCCGAAAACCCGACTTATGTATGCGCTGGTGGCGGAGCGAACCGCGATCGGCGTCGGAATCACGGGGTGGCCCCGATTTCGGTGCCGAAGGCAGGGGTCGCTCCTCCGTTTAACGGCTAGCCCGTCGGTCTGCACGTGGGTGAACCTCAGAAGGGGAGCAGGCCCCGCGGCAATGGACTGAGCACTTCCTCCGGACGTGAGATCGCGGGGTTGTCCCCGCAGATGGTGCGGTCGGTAACCGAGGATCTGGTGCCAATCCGCAATCTCGACGGCTAACCCGCGATCTCGGCGGCATCCATTCAGAGGCGGGCCGGGAGCCAGGGCAGATTCGGACCGATCGTCGGGTTGTCACCCGGGATCTGGCTGAGTTGAGCACAGAGGCGAGGTCTGTGGCGTGGTTGACGCGCTTTGTGCACGGCTCAGCCACCTTCTTCGCCGGCCGATGGTTGATTCGAGCACAAAGTTGAGGTCTGTCGCGTGATTGACGCCGCTTTGTGCACGGTTCAGCCGACTGGTCCCGAAAGATATGGCCGAGCTGTGCACAAAGATGACATGCATCGGCTGCTGGTAGCGGCGGGCTGTTGTTGGGGAGACCCCCTCAGCTCAGACGCGGTCATCATCGGCTTATCAACCATTTCGCGTGGGGTGCGCTTGCGCGCCGTTGGGAGCTTGAGGAGGTCCCGATGTTCATCGTAGGAGGGTTCGACATCCGACATCCATCGGAAGCAGATCACTTTCGACTATCTCGACGTGGAGACCGGTGAGCTGCGGTGTGGGCAGATCGTGCCGGCGGCGCCAGAAGGACCAGTTCGCACCGATGAACGGCGACACGCTGGGGAACAAGGAACCGATGAATGCCGACACGGCGGGGAACAACGGACTGATGGATGCCGGCAAGCCAGGGAACAACGGCTCGATGAATGCCGGCATCCCCGGGGCAACAACGGACCGGTGAATGGCGACATGCCGGGGAACAAGGGACCGATGAATGCCGACACGGCGGGGGAACAACGGACTGATGGATGCCGGCAAGCCAGGGAAACAACGGGTCGATGAATGCCGGCATCCCCGGGGGAACAAGGGACCGGTGAAGGGCGGCAAGCTGGGGAACAAGGGCCGGTGAGGGATGGGGTGTTATTTCTTGTAGAGGTTCTCGACGTCTTGGGCGTAGTTCTTCATGATTATGTGGCGGCGGAGGGAGAGTTTGAGGCTGAGTTCGCCGTTCTCCTGGGTCCAGTCGGTGGGGAGGATGGCGAATTTCTTGATGCCTTCTGCCTTGGAGACCGCCGAGTTGGCGTCGTCGACGGCTGACTGGACCTCGGCGATCAGGTCCTTGTCGTCCACCAGCGAGGCGATGTCGCCGGACTTGCCGTGCTTCTCCGTCCAGGCGCCGAGCGTCTCCGCGTCGATGGTGATCAGGGCCGCGATGAAGGGCTGGCCGTCGCCGACCGCCATGCACTGACTGATCAGCGGATGCGTCCGGATCCGGTCCTCCAGCACGGCCGGAGCGACGTTCTTGCCGCCTGCGGTGACCAGGATCTCTTTCTTGCGGCCGGTGATCTTGATGAAGCCGTCGGGGTCGAACTCGCCCAGGTCGCCGGTGTGGAACCACCCGTCAGCGTCGATCGCGGCGGCGGTGGCTTCGTCGTTCTGCCAGTAGCCGGCCATCACCTGGCCGGCCTTGAAGAGCAGTTCGCCGTCGTCGGCGACACCGACCGATACGCCCGGCAGCGGCTTGCCGACGGTGCCGATCCGGATGTCGTCGGGCAGGTTCACCGCAAGGGCCGCGGTGGTCTCGGTCAGGCCGTAGCCTTCCAGGACCGGTACGCCGATGCCGCGGAAGAAGTGGCCCAGCCGCTCCCCGAGGGGCGCGCCACCGGAGACGGCGTACCGGACGTGGCCGCCGAGCACTGCGCGCAACTTGGCGAAGACGAGCTTGTCGTACATGGCGTGCTTGGCCTTCAGCATGAAGCCGGGGCCGCCCTTGTCCTGTGCTTGCGAGTACGCGATCGCGGTCTCGGCGGCGGCGTCGAAGATCTTGCCCTTACCGGCCGAGTGGGCGTTCTGGCTGGCCGAGTTGAAGACCTTCTCGAACACCCGCGGCACGCTCAGGATGAAGGTCGGCTTGAACTCGCCCAGGTCCGCGACCAGGTTCTTCACGTCCGCGGTGTGGCCGAGCTTGACCCGCATCATCACGGCGCCGACCTGGATGACCCGCGCGAACACGTGCGCCAGCGGCAGGAAGAGCAGGGTGGATGCGCCTCGGGCGTCGAAGAGGTCGTCGAGGACCTTCACCGCGGTGCCGAGTTCTTCCATGAAGTTGGCGTGGGTGATCTTGCAGCCCTTGGGGCGACCGGTGGTACCCGAGGTGTAGATCAGAGTGGCCAGGTCCTGCGGGTTCACCGCCGTACGACGCTTGTCCAGCTCCGCGTCGGTCAAGTCCTGACCGAGCACGGTGAGCTCGTCCACCGCGCCCGACTCGATCTGCCACACCTCCTGCAGGGCCGGCGCGTCGGAGCGGGCTGCATCGACCACGGCACTGTGCGCAGCCGACTCGACCACCGCGGCGACCGCCTCGGAGTCGGTCAGGATCCACTGGATCTGGGACGCGGACGACGTCTCGTAGATCGGCACGGTGGCCGCGCCGACACTCCAGATCGCGTAGTCGATCAGGGTCCACTCGTACCTGGTCGCGCTGAGTAGGGCGACCCGGTCGCCGTGCTTCACGCCGGCCGCGATCAGGCCCTTCGCCACCGCCGCGACCTGACGGGCGAACTCGGCCGCCGAGATATCCAGCCAGCCGCCCTCGACCCGGCGGCTGAACACGGCGGTGTCAGGATGAGAGGACGCGTTCGCCCAGACGGGATCGCTCAGGCCGCCGCTCGTCGGCGGCTCGATCAGAGCAGGGGTGGTGTACTCACGCATCCGTGTCTTCTCCTCAGTCGGTCACGAATTGTCGACACCGCGGCACGGTACAGTCACTTACCCGGAAGTAGCCAGACCAAGTGTGTGATCAGGAAGCTACGTATGCCAGCGCTCGACATCAGTTGCGACGACCTGGTCGTTGCCGATCCAGCCTACGTGGCGGACCGGCTCGGCGCGGAGTCACTCTGGCGTGAGTGGTGGCCGGGGCTCACCCTCACGGCGTATGAGCGGCGAGGGCTCGAGGGCGTCCGCTGGACCGTCCAGGGCGATGCCATCGGTACGGCGGAGTGGTGGCTCGAGCAGGTCCGCGACGGCGTGGTGGTGCACTGGTACCTCCGGGTGGACCCCAAGCGATCCGCCGGTCCGCGCGCGCTGGCGAAGCTCCAGGAGTCGTACGTAGCGCAGTACCGGCGCAACCTGTGGCGGTTCAAGGACGAAGCGGAGCGGGGCCGCGCCGCGGGCGAGCACCGGCCTGGCTGGCAAGCCGCGATAGTCTCCGCTGGTAGCACCGGCGTCCCATCCACTCCCCGGCAGCGAAGAGGTGTATCGATGGCAGAGCAGACCACCTCAACCATCGTCGTGAATGCGACCCCGTCCGCGATCATGAAGGTGATCGCGGACTTCGAGGCCTACCCCGAGTGGGCGGACTCGATGCGCGAGACGAAGGTGCTGTCCACCGACGAGGCGGGCCGGCCCAAGCAGGTGCGGTTCAAGGTGGATGCGGGCGCGATCTCCGACGAGTACACGTTGGACTACGTCTGGTCCCGCAACGAGGTGACCTGGACGCTGGTGCAGGCCAAGATGGTGAAGGGGATGGACGGCGCCTACGTGCTGCGCGACCTGGGCGACCAGGGCACCGAGGTGACGTACCGGCTCGCGGTCGACGTGGCCATCCCGATGATCGGGATGCTGAAGCGCAAGGCCGAGAAGGTCATCATCGACACCGCCCTGAAGGGGCTCAAGAAGCGCGTCGAGTCCTGAGTCCGCGCTGTGACA
>JAWWOY010000108.1:0-3659 GCA_033851195.1 Kribbellaceae bacterium
AACCCCGGATCACCGCCGCGGCCTTCGGTGGGGTCTTCGTGTACGAGGCCCTGATCGAGGCGGCGGGGCAGATCACCATCCCGATCGAGTTCCTGCTCCCGTGGGACGACGAGGAACTCGACCGCCAATCCGGTCTCGCGTTGTTCGACGCCTGCGCCTCGAAGGAAAAGGCGTTGCACGTCTACCCGGGCAGGCATAACCAGGTGCCCAGGTTCGAGGTCGACAACTCGGCCCGGTTCTTCGCCCGGCATCTCGGCCGGGCCGGCAAGTCTCCGGCCTGACGTGACGGAGGGATCGGTGTCCGGCGCACCAGCCGGTCGCCGATACCGCTGTCACATTTCGTCACAGCGTTCGGCAATCTATAGCCGCACGATCCGGAACACGTCGTTGGCCGCGGTGACCCGCCGGCCCAGTGGGGCGTCCGAGAGGTAGCGCAGCTCGACCTCGGTGCGGACCTTCGCCGCGAGCGCGTCCAGCGTGGTGAAGCCCGGCAGCTCCAGCCCGGCCTCGACGACCTTCTCCAGCGCGATGTTGATCAGATCCGCCGGGCGGTTTTTCGCCGCGGCCTCCTTGCGGATCGACTGCTCGACGATCCCGCGGGCCTTCGCCTGGTCGTACATCACGCCGACCTGCTTGCGGACCAGGCCACGGTGATGCTTGGCGGTCCGCTCCGCCCGGTACACCGGCAGCGGCCCCTCCGGCAGCTCCACCGCCCGCCGCACGAAGTCCACCACCATCTCCGGGACGTCCTCCAGCGCAGGGAAACACCCCATACGCCGGTACGACTTCAGCATCAGCAGCAAGGCCAACAGATGCTCATCGCAGTCCGTGGCATCGGCCGCCCACTCCAGCTCATTGACGACGAGGACTGACGGCCAGCACAGCAGACCTGTGGTGCGTTCGTCGCAACAGCAATGGCACGGTTGTTCGTGCTCGGTTTCGGGGTCAGGCCGAGCGAACGCAGAAGGGGTGTCCGGCCGTGCTGGTATACACCCGGAACCCCTGCTGAGTGGAGACGACGACATCGTCGGTCGGCCGCAACCGTCGACCGCCGCCGTCAAGTACCCGCTTGTCCGCGGCCGCCACGTCGTCCGTGGCGAGGTCGAAGTGCATCTGCGGGGAGGCCCCGTCGGGCCACCGCGGCGGCACATGGTCCGGAACGTGCTGGATCACGATCACGGGGAACCCGTCGACCTGCAGAAAATGGTGCGTTTCCGTCCTCGTGATCGAGCCGCCGAGCAGCCGGTGCCAGAACGAGCTCTCGCTCTCCAGATCCGCGGCGGCCACGATCAATGACATCAGGCTGAAGCTCATGGTGACTCTCCGTTTCGTCTTCGTGTGGGGGCGCGGCTCAGACCGTGGGGATGATGCCGCCGTCGACCCGGAACTGGGCACCGGTGAGCCACTTGGCGCGGCCGGAGGCGAGGAACGCGATCATCTCGGCGACATCCTCGGGCTCGCCGGGGCGCCCCATCGGCAGCTTCGCGCGGTCCACGATCTGCTGTTTGAAGTCGTCGAAGCCCACGCCCTGTCTGGCAGCCATCTGCTGGAGATGGTTCGCTGCTCCCTCGGTGAGGACGAAGCCCGGCAGAACGCACACCACGCGCACGCCGTGCTCTCCCACCGCCGTCGCCAACTCGCGGCTGTAGACGTTGAGCGCCGCCTTCGATGCCGCGTACGACGCCTCGGCAGGCTGGGGGAGGTGGCTGGCGATGGAGGAGACGTGCACCACGACGCCGGACCCGCGCTCGACCATCCCCGGAACCAGAGCCCGGTCGAGACGAACCGCGGCGAGCAGGTTCATCTCCAGATCGGCGAGCCAGGACGCATCGGAGCGCTCCAGCGTCGGCATCGGTCCAGTTGCGGCTCCCGCGTTGTTCACCAGGACATCAATGCCCCCGACGGTGTCCAGCACCCGCCGCCCAAGTTCCTGCACCCCCTCCTCAGACCGCAGGTCGGCGGGGATGAAGGTGGCAGGCATGTCTTCCGGGGGCGCGGTGCGCGAGGCCGTCAGCACGGTGGCCCCGGCAGCGGCGAAACGGCGGGCCGTCGCCTCGCCCAGCCCTCGACTGCCACCGGTCACCAGGACTCGCAGACCGGTAAACCCCTCGTTCTCGATCGTCACGGGCCTACTCCTTCAGTAAAGTGAACCTGACTCCGGAAACTGTACACATAAACGGAACCCGACTCACCTTATGGAGGACTGTTGCCGTCACCACGTCCGTTGCGCGCCGATGCCCGCCGCAACCGCGAAGCCCTCCTGGCCGCGGCGCGTGAAGTGTTCCTTGCCGGCGACGATGCCCATGTGGAGGAGATAGCCCGTCGAGCCGGGGTCGCGGTCGGCACCCTCTACCGCCACTTCGAAACGCGCGAAGCACTCGTCGCGGAGGTCTACCGCCAAGAGGTCGCCGAGCTCTGCGAAGCCCCCACCCGGCTGCTCGCCCAACACTCCCCGGACGAAGCCCTGCGCACCTTCCTGCTGCTTCTCGTGGAGCACGCAGCAGTCGGCAGAGGGCTGGGTGAAGTGCTGGAGAGCATCATGGCGACCGACTCGCCGGTCTTCGACGACACGCGCAACGACATGGCCCGCGCATTGGACGAACTGCTCGCCGCAGGCGTTGCAGCCAGCCTCGTCCGCAGTGGCATCAGCGGGCGCATAGTCCTGCGCGCCCTCGGTGGCATCTGCGGGATGCGTGCCAATGGCTGGAAGGACGATGCGGTCTGCATCGCCATGATCCTGTACGACGGGTTGCGCTACGGCGCAGCGAACCACAACTCAGATCGACCACATCACACTCAGTGAAGTCAGCAGATCGCGAGAAGGCCTGGCGGGCCTCCTCGTCACCGAACCACTCGTCCGCACCGAGATCAAGATCGGATACGCGCGAGTCTCGACCAGCGGGCAGAAGCTGGAGCGGCAGCTCGACGCGCTCACCGCTGCCGGGTGCCGGAAGATGCTCCGCGCCCCGAACTGAAGGCGTGCCACGCCTTCCTCGACCCCGGCGACACCCTCGTCGTCCCGAGCCTGGACCGCTACGGGCGCAGCCTCCAGGACCTCATCAACATGGTCGCCGAACTGCGCGAGCGCGGGATCGGCTTCACCTCGCTGCACGAGAACCTGGACACCACCACCCCGGCGGCCGGCTCGGCGGGCGCCCGAGCGTCGCCACCGAGGAAGTCATCCGCGCCGCGCGCGATCTACTGCCCGACCCCGGCCGCTCGATCACCTCGCTCGCCAAGCTGCTGGGCGTCTCCCCCGGGCACCCTCTACAACCACATCCCGGACCTGCGCGAGCTGCGCGCTGGCGCCGTGCCCCGTCAGCTCGAAGCGCCGACGAGGTAGGTCAACTCCAGCAAGATCAATCTCAGCGGCACTTTCTGTGTACCGCAACTACTCACGCCCGTGCACGGGATGCATCTGCGCGGGGCGCGAGGACTTCGTGCTGGAGACGTTGTACTGGGATGCCGGCACCGCCCGGTTGCTACCACGCCTGCTCAAGGGCCGCACCCGCGGACCGGTGTTCGTCACACACTGCCGCCCAGGACCAGGCAAGGTGGTCGGCTTGCGTGACGTATGCCCGGACACCGGGTTGGCCCGCCTCCTACAGGCAGGCCCGCGCGCTGCTGGACGAGCACACCGCGGTGCGCGGCACAAGAAG
>JAWWOY010001149.1:0-2660 GCA_033851195.1 Kribbellaceae bacterium
GGTTGTCGTTGTTCCTCCGGGTCTACATCACCCTCGGCGTGAGCATCTTCTCGGTCTCGTTCAGCTTCACCCTCGCCGATGTGACGCTGCTCGACTTCTCGGTGACGCCGGACTGTGAACCGCCGCCGCCCAAGCTGGGCGGCACCGTCGGCGACACCCTGGTCGTCTACGCCGGCAAGTTCGGCAAGGACGCGCAGCGCGTTGCGCCCTGGGGCAATGAGGCGGCCGCGGTGAAGCAGGACACCGTCAAGGTGATCGCGCTGCACTACGCGCAGACGCCGGACGACCTGACCGGCGAAGACTCAGGCTTCGACGGGTTCGCCGTGGAGATGCTCGGTGAACGGCGTGAGTACCTCGACCCGAATTTGAAGCGAGTGGTGGTCGACGGCGAGACCTACACCAAACCGATGAAGGTGACCTTCATCGGCGACGGCAAGAAGGAGACAGGAGACAATGCCGGTAAGACCCCGGCAGTCTTCGACAAGGACGCCGTGGTGATCGGTGGCAGCGCGGCCGACGTGATCACCACCGGCCGTGGACTCTCCTACGTCGACGGCGGTGGCGGCGACGACGTCATCGTCACTGGTGACGTCGGCGGGCCCACCTCCAAGGCGGTCGTCGCCGGTGGAGCCGGCACCGACACCATCACGGTCGGCAATGGCGACGACCTGGTGGCCGGCGATGCCTCGCTGGGGTCGGCCCGCAAGGACCGCACGGTGACCCACAACCCGCAGGACTCCGAGCAGAACGGTGCCACCCGGAACCTGGCCGGGGTGTTCGACTGGGAGTCGATCGCGGATCCGACCACACAGGCCGACGGGGGCTCGCCGGGCGATGACACGATCGGCCTCGGGCTGGGCCAGAACAAGGCCCGTGGCAACGCCGGTGACGACAAGATCGGCGTCGCGGCGGACAAGCCGAACGGGTCGTTGAAGGCCGGGATCAACAGGATCATCGGCGACAACGGCAACGACCGGATCACCGGCGGCTCCAACGCGGACCAGATCTTCACGGCCGCCGAGGGTGAGTTCGGTGTCGACGCGGCCGGACCTCCGGACCTCGATGCCGCGAGCAACGTGGCCACCAACACCGTCGACACCGGCACCGGCAGCGACCAGGTCTGGGGCAGCCAGGGCTTCGACCAGGTCACTAGTCACTCGCAAGGCAACCAGTCCGCGAAGCTCGTCGGCGGTGGCAACAAGGACATCCTGGTCGGCGGCTACGGCACCGACGAGGTGTACGGCGGCCCTGGTGACGACTACGTGATCGCTGAACCGGCCGAGGTCGGTCCGGAGGCCGGTCCCGACTCGATCTTCGGGCCGCTGCGCGAGGTGAAGAAGCTGCCGCTGCCGGCGGGAGTGACTTCCAACGCCAAGACGCTGGTCGGTGGCCTCGGCAACGACCACTTGGTCGGCGGTGACGGTCCGGCGAAGATGTTCGGGGACAAGCGGATCGACAGCGAGCTCTGCAAGCCGGGCGCTCCAGTGCCTTCGGACCCGGTGGACGAGAGCACTACCGCAGCGACCGGCGACGGCAACGACCGCATTCTCGGCGGCGCCGGCGTCGACACCGTCTCCGCCGGTGGTGGGGACGACCTGGCTGATGTTGCTGGAGGCAATGACCTTGCCTGCGGTCAGGAGGGCAAGGACACGCTGCGCGGTGGTGCGAACGCCGATCAGCTCTGGGGTGGCAGCGGGACCGACGTCCTGTACGGCGATGCAGGCCTCGACCAGGTGTTCGGCAACACCGGGGACGACGTCGCCTACGGCGGTACCGAAGCGGATGTCATCGAAGGCAACAACGGCAAGGACTGGGCGACCGGTGGTGCCGGCAATGACCTGGTGTACGGCGGTACCCGGGCCGCGGGCCGGACGGACAGCGGTGGCGACGACCTGTACGGCGACACCGGTGACGACCGGCTGATCGGTGACAACGGCACGGTGGACGACCCGGCGAGCGCAGCCGATCCGGCGGCCATCCCGTTCGACCTCGACGGTGCCACTCCGGCGGCCGGCGTCGGCGACCGCATCCACGGCGGCGACGGCGACGACACGGCGTACGGCGGGCTGGGCAACGATGAGGTGAACGGCAACGGCGGGAACGACCACCTGGAGGGCAACAACGGCGCGGACGTCGTGCACGGCAACGATGGTGAGGACGCGATCGTCGGCGGCTCGTTCCAGCAGGCCTCTGCCGGAGTCGGAGTCGGACGGCCGGACTCGGGCGACCAGTTGTTCGGCGATGCGGGTCCTGACCTGCTGGCTGGTGACAACGCGGTGCTCAGCGTGGTCACCGACCCGGCGGCGACCGCCCCGGTGACAAGGCAGCGCGGGTTCGCCTTGGGCCACGCGGTGACGCTGCTCGACCTCGGGTTGACACCGGCGGCGAACACTTCCGGCAACGATCAGATGTCCGGCGGCGACGGGCAGGACGTGCTCTACGGACAAGGCGGCGAGGACCGGGCCAAGGGCGACGGGGACGACGACTACGTCGAAGGCGGCCAGGCGAGTGACTGGGTCGAGGGTGACCTGGGCGACGACGACCTGGTGGGCGGCAGTTCTACGCCGCTGGCCGGCACCGGCGACAGCACGTCCGGGCAGCCGGACACGGCCGACGCGATCTTCGGCGGACCCGGCGACGATGTGGTCACCGGTGACAAC
>JAWWOY010000151.1:0-5294 GCA_033851195.1 Kribbellaceae bacterium
CTGCCCGACGAGTTCAGCTCGAGCCTGCCGAGCATCGCCGAACTCGAGTCCGAGCTCAGGCCGAGGTGACCTTGAAGACCGGGAAGCCGGGGGCGACGTGCAGGAGGGTCTCCTCGGCGGAGTCGGCCTTGACGTCGTCGCCGAAGAATGCGCCGACCTCCCAGGCCCACTTCTTCAGGTAGGCCCGCAGGATCTCCGGCTTGTCTGCGTCCGCGAGCTCCACCGCCTGGAACGTCTCGATCCTGCGGCCGACTCGCAACCGGCCCTCGGTGTTGACCCGCAGGTTGCGGACCCATTGGGTATGACCGCGGGGAGCGACCAGGTATCGCTGACCGTCGACGGTGAGCAGGTTGACAGGGGTGCTGCGCCATTCGCCGGACTTGCGGCCACGGACCGACAGGACCCGGCTACCCATCAGGCTGATGCCGAGGTTCGTCAGCCCGGCGACCGCTTTGTTCATCACCAGCATGCTGCGGTGGCCCGATGTCACCAGTCGCTTGTCGTTGTACTCCTGCATCACGATCGCCTCTCTTGTCGAGAGCGGTGCTCTCTGTTGTGATCAGTGAACAGCACTACGTCAGGCATGTCAAGAGCATTGCTCTCGATTAAGACCGGTGCTCATGGCAGACTGGCCGGCATGAACGCCGGCCGCACCGCCCGAGACAGAGCCCGGGCCGAGTTGACGCAGGAGATCAAGGACGCCGCCCGACGCCAACTGGCCGTCGAGGGCGCCGGGCGGCTCTCATTGCGAGCAGTCTCCCGCGAACTCGGCATGGTGTCGTCTGCTTTGTACCGCTATTTCCCCAGCCGCGACGAACTGCTCACCGCGCTCATCATCGACGCGTACGACGCGCTCGGCGCCGCGGCGGAACAGGCCACCCGGCAGGATCAGGATCCGCGGACGAACTGGCAGGCGGTCTGCCGGGCGGTTCGCGCCTGGGCGGTCGCCAACCCGCACGAGTACGCCCTGATCTACGGTTCACCAGTCGTCGGGTACAGCGCGCCACCGAGCACAATCCAGCCGGCAGGTCGAGTCCCCATGGTGCTGTTCGGGTTGATCCGGCAGGCACATGACGCCGGAAGCCTTGCTCCGCTTGACGATGCGCCCGCGCCGTCCGGCGTACTGGCTGAGCAGATCGCCGGACTCGCCGCGTGGGCCGCACCCGGCGTACCGGCCAAGGTAGTGACGCGAGCAGTCATCGCCTGGACGCAGTTGTTCGGGATGATCAGCTTCGAGTTGTTCGGGCAGTTGGTCGGCAGCGTGGACCCGAGCGAGCCGTTCTTCGACCAGGCCACCGCCCAGATGGCCGATTTCCTCGGCCTGGCTCCGGGACACTAGTGTCCCTCAGCTGAATGCGTCGGGGAGGGGGAGTTCGAGAGCCCGCTTGAGGCGGCGGAGGAAGTGCTCGCGCGGCAAGGTGCTGGCACCGAGGGTCGCGAGGTGGTCGGTGACCCACTGGATGTCGAGCACGCGATCGGCGGCGTACTTGTCGCTGAGTAGTTCGACCAGTCCGGCCACGGCAGCCTTCGAACCACCCGTACGGTGGTGGAACATCGACTCGCCTGCGAAGAGGCCGCCGATCGCCACGCCGTACAGGCCGCCGGCGAGCTCGTCATCGGCCCAGGCCTCGACCGAGTGGACCCAACCCATCCGGTGCAGGCGGGTGTATGACTCGATGATGTCGGCGTTGATCCAGGAACCCGGCCGGCGGGGATCGGCACAGGCCCTGATGACCTGGTCGAACGCGGTGTTCACCCGGATCTCGAAGGGCTTGCGGGCCCGCCGCAGCGACCGCGAGGGCGTGAAGTCGGCGACCTCGATGATGCCGCGGTCCGCCGGGGACCACCACAGCAACGGGCCGTGGCTGTCCGGCATCGGGAACAGACCCCGCCGGTACGCCGCTAGCACGGTGCCCGGCTCGAGATCTGCGCCGGCCGCGACGACATCCCCGGCTCCGGCCACAGCGACCGGCGGGAAGTCCCACACAGAGGCTGGCGGTTCGACTGGCACCCCACCATCCTGACGTACCGCCTTGACGCCGAAACGCCGGGATGCAACGGTCACCAGGGACAGGCCGGGGTTTTACCCGAGTGGCGCCCTGACAGCTGCCACGTATCGTGGACGGTGCGCGCTCCGCCATGCCAAGGGGAGTGCGTCCGAGTTCTGAAGGAGCACTGTGGCCGGAGTAGCAAGGTTCGTCGCCAGCAGTCTCGCGCCCGCCGCGCAGCGGTTCACCCCGCAGGCAGCGGCGGGGGTTCTTCGCCAGATACTCGAGGTGGCGATCGACGGCTACCAGCGCCTTCCCGGTGCGGAGAAGGTCGCGGAACGCCAATTGGAGAAGTCCGGCAACGACGCGCAACTGGCCATCGACGCGGTGGTGGATCAGCACATCCGGCTGGCCGGGGTACAGGGCTTCGTCACCGGCATCGGCGGCCTGATCACGCTGCCGGTTTCGCTGCCCGCGAACCTGACCGGGATCGCCGTCGTACAGGCCCGGATGGTGGCCGCGATCGCCCATCTGCGCGGCTACGACCTCGACGATCCGCGGGTACGGACCGCGGTGATCACCTGCATGCTGGGTGAGGACGGCGTCATCGACCGGCTGAAGAAGGCGAGCCTGCCGACCTCACCGCTCGCGATCGCGACGGCGCCCGTGTTCGACCCGGAGCTGGACCGGCAGGTGTCGGGCGAGGTCGTCGGTGAGCTGATCGCCCGGGTCAGCGGTAAGCGGATGGCCCTCACGGTGACCCGACGGATTCCGCTGCTCGGTGGTGCCGTGGGTGCCGGGGTGGACGGCTGGTCGACGTACCGGATCGCTCAGTATGCCGACAAGAGCCTGGTCCGGCGGATCCCGCGGTCGATCGAGCCGCCGACAGGCTCCGCCGAGTCGCGCTGAGGAATTGGCTGGGGAATGTCGGTGGCCGCTGTCACCATTGCGGGGTGAGTACTCGTGGGGATGAGCGCCGGGCCGAGCTCGGCGAGTTCCTGAAGGCGCGCCGTGCGCAGGTCAGCCCGGAGGATGTCGGCCTCCCCCCGGGCGGCCGACGCCGTACGCCGGGCCTGCGCCGGGAGGAACTGGCCCAGCTCGCCGGGGTCGGCGTGACTTGGTATACCTGGCTCGAGCAGGGCCGACCGATCAACGTCAGCGGCCAGGTACTGGACGCGGTCGCCCGCACGCTCGGTCTCGCCGCGCCGGAGCGCGCCCATCTCTACCGGCTGGCCGAGGCGACGCCGCTGCGCACCAAGACCGGAATCTGTGCGGACGAACTGGTGATGCACGAGATCCTCTCCGCGCTGGACCCACTGCCGGCGGTGATCACCAACACCAGGTTCGACATCATCCAGCCGAACCAGGCGTTCAGCGACCTGTTCCACGACTGGCACACGCTGCCCTGCGTCCACATGAACCTGCTGTGGTGCCTCATCACCGAGCCGCTGGCGCGGAAGCGGTTGCTGAACTACGACACCGAAGTGCCTTACCTGGTGGCGCGGCTCCGGTCGGCGTACGGGGAACACGTCGGCGAGCAGGATTGGGAGGTCGACCTCGCCAGGCTACGGAAGCTGAGTCCGGAGTTCGAGGACCTGTGGTCGCGGCACGAGGTGGCCGACTGCGCGCCCAGGCCGAGGCATATCGTGCATCCGACCGCGGGCGAGCTGCACCTCACGGTGACCGAGTTGGCAGTGCCGGCGCATCCGGACCTAGTGCTGTTCGTCGAGACTCCGGCGGACGAGCTCACCCGCGAGCGACTGCCGCTGACCCGCAGAGACCTGGAGCCGGCCGGCGCCTGAGTCGGCTCACGTCAATGGCTGCTAGTGGCCCCCAGGGGACGCTAGGTCAGTGCTTGTACGACGCGGCTGGCCGGCGGCTTGCCGAGTTTCCCAGCCATCCACACGCTGGTGTCGACCAGTTTCGCCAGGTCGACCCCGGACTCGATGCCGAGGCCGTCCAACTGCCACACCAGGTCTTCGGTGGCCAGATTGCCGGTCGCGCTCTCGGCGTACGGGCAACCGCCGAGGCCGCCGGCCGAGCTGTCCACAGTCGTGACACCAGAGCGAAGCGCGGTCAGGGTGTTCGCCAGCGCCTGACCGTAGGTGTCGTGGAAGTGCACGGCCAACTTGTCCACCCCGACACCGGCTCTGCCGAACGCTTCGATCAGGCCTGTGACCTGGCCTGGGGTCGCGACGCCGATCGTGTCGCCGAGGGAGAGCTCGTGACAGCCCAGCTCGACCAGCCGGGCGCCGACCTTGACCACTTGGTCGATCGGTACGTCGCCCTCCCAGGGGTCGCCGTAACACATCGACACATAGCCGCGGACGGCCAGCCCTTCCGCCAGCGCCCGGCGGACGGTCGGCGTGAACATGGTGAACTGCTCGTCCAGGGTGGAGTTCAGATTCTTCACCGCGAAGGTCTCGGTGGCGCTCGCGAAGATCGCGATCTCCCGTACGCCGGCGTCGAGTGCACGGTCCAGGCCGCGCTCGTTCGGCACCAGGACCGGCGCGCGAAGCTCCTCGGGCAGCTTGAGCCTGGTCAACAGCTCAGTCGCATCGGCGAGCTGCGGCACCCATTTCGGGTGTACGAAACTGGTCGTCTCGATGGTGGTGAGGCCAGCCTCGGCAAGCCGGTGTATGAACTCGGCCTTCACCGCGACGTCGACGATCGCGGACTCGTTCTGCAACCCGTCCCGCGGGCCGACCTCGTAGATCGTCACCCGGCTCGGCAGTCCTTCGGCCCCTACCCGCTGCGGCTTCCGCACTGCGCCTCCGTCCCCCTGGCCGGGCTCGTCCGGCCCTGGCCTGCTCATCCACAATGGCTCGTGATGACAACTCTGGCTGACATTCTGCGCGGCATCGAGCGCGGCATCTTCCCCGCCCCGGACCTGAGCGTCACCGTGGTCCCGGCTCCGTCGGACCGCGACACGTGCGTGGTCGGGCTGACAGCTCACATCGTGGTAGCCGCTGACGTCGACCCGGCCTGGGTGACCGAGCGGCTTCCGGCCGGTGATCTGTCTGCTCCGCTCAATCCGCCGTTCCTGTTCGCGTTGGAGCAACTGACCGGGCGGCGGGTGAACGCCATCGACGCGATGCTGCTCGCCCCCGCGCTCACCGCTCCGGCCGAACGGCTCGCCGCCACGGCCGGGCTGACCGAACTCACCGATCACGACCATCCACGCGTCCAACGTGCTTGGCGGTACCGCGACGAAGTGCACGTGTACGGCGATCCGTACGGCGGGCTGGTCCTGACGGGCCGCGGCCTGGCCGGTCGGATGGAGTGCGCGCTGGAAGTACCGGAAGA
>JAWWOY010000164.1:0-2658 GCA_033851195.1 Kribbellaceae bacterium
GGCGACGCTGCCGAGGCCGTGGCGAAGTTGAAGACCGAGGACGGCGGGAACCTGCTGAAGTACGGCACCGGCGAGTTCTCGAAGACGCTGCTCGAGCACAAACTGGTGGACGAGTACCACCTGTGGATCTTCCCTGTCATCGCGGGTGGCGGAGACCACCTCTTCGACGGCCTGGACGTGACCCATCTGCAATTGCTGGACTCCACCACCTTCGGCTCCGGCATCATCGTCCACAAGCTGGCTCCGAAGGACTGACCTGGCGCCGCCCGGAGTACCACCCGACGACACCACCCCCGAACCCGGAAGGAACCACCTCATGCGCAAGTTCAAGCTCCAGGTCCAGACCACCGTCGACGGCTACATGGCCGGCCCGAACGGCGAGATGGATTGGATGACGTTCCCGTGGAGCGACGACATCAAGGCCTATGTCACGGCGCTCACCGAACCGGTCGACTGCATCGTGTTGGGCCGCAAACTTGCGGAGGGGTTCATCCCGACCTGGGCGGCCCGGCCGGCCGGCGAGGACGAGGCGGGCATCGACCAGATGAACAACACGCCCAAGGTCGTGATCTCCAACACCCTCACCGAGTCGCCTTGGGACAACACCGTCGTCGCCGGCGGCGACCTGACCGAGACCGTGAACAAGCTCAAGGCCCAGCAGGGCGGGGACATGATCGCCTACGGAGGCGGCACGCTCGTATCAGACCTGATCGCCAAGGGTCTGCTCGACGAGCTCTACCTGTTCGTCAACCCGACCGCGATCGGCGCCGGAATGCCTGTCTTCGCCAACCTCGAGGCCACCCAGCAGCTTCGCCTCGTCACGGCTCAACCGTTCGACTGCGGGATCACCGCGCTGCATTTTGAACCGAAGCGCTCCTGAATACCGCCTCCGACCGCGTCCACAGAGTTCGCCCCGAAAAGAGTGACGTCCTCCCTCGCGGCCGAAGAACCGTTGGACTCATCCATCGGCTCTTCGGCGGCTGGGATCAACCTTCCAGTTGCGCCAAGCGTCACATCGTCGTACGGGGAGCTGCAGAGTGATGACGCGAGCTGAGGCGCAGTCGTTCGACCGGTTGGCGGAGACGTAGGTGCGCAAGCTACTCCGCAATCTCAGCCCGGCGAAGTCTTCCCGTACGCACACTTCGACCGGGTAGGCAGAGCTCACGGCATGATCTGGGATCAGCGGGTCTCCACCAGCTCGTAGAGCCGGCCGTCCGGAGCGCGGAAGTGCAGGTATCGCTGGGTCGCGCTCTCGGCGATCTCCTCGTCGACGGTGACACCGGATGCCTTCAACTCGGCCGCGGCCCGGGTGATGTCCTCGACGAGGAAGCCGACCGTACGTTCGATGTCGTCCGGACAGTCCGGTGAGGTGACCGCGAAGGTCGAGCCGTCGGGCAGGGCGAAGATCTCGGCATCCACACCGTCGACCGTGGTCGGGGCCAGGCCGAGCACATCCCGGACGAACGCTCCCATCTCCGACCTGGCCGTGGTCCTCGTTCCCACGAAGGTGATCCCCTTGATCTGCATCCGGCCAGGATGCAGCATCCACAGCTCGTGTCCCGAGTTGGGAGTAGGCACGCATGTCCGGCGCACCAACTCCCAACCCAGAACACCAGCTAGGGGGCGATGTTCTGGTTGAGGTGGAACAGGTTGCCCGGGTCGTACTTGCGCTTGATCTCGACCAGGCGCTCGTAGTTCTGCTTGTAGTTGTCGGCGATCCTGCCTTGATCGTCGTCGGCCATGAAGTTGATGTAGCCGCCCGGCTCGGACATCGGGGCGACCGCGTCGTAGTAGTTCCGGACCCAGGCGATGTTCGCCTCGTTCTCGGCCGGGTCCGGCCACATCCCCGCGATCACGTTGGCGAACTTGGCGTCGCGATAGGGGAACGCGTTGGCGCCCGGCGGCACCTGGTGGCAGGCGCCGTCGATCGGATAGAAGTGCACCGTCGAGCTGACGGACGGCAGCCTGGACCCATGTTCGATGTGGGTCTGGATCGCCTCGTCGGTCAACTCCTTGAGGAAGTTGGCCTTCCAATAGTGCTGCAGACCCGGTGGGTAGAGAGCGTCGAAGGCGCTGTTGAGTGCCGGATATGGCATCGGCCCGACCATCTCGGCGACCACGGGCGCGAGGTTCCGCAACCGCGCGATCTCCTGCTCGCCACGATCCATCGATCCGCTCCAGCAGCCGACCACGATGACGAAGTTGTCGCCGTGCCGGTCCGCCGGGATGAAGGGCAGCGGCGGTGCGATCTGGAAACCCGGGAACCCACCCAGTTCGAGCGGCGCGTCGCGGAGCATTTCCTGGAACCCGCCCAGCACGGCTGCCGCGTCGGACATCTCGAACAGCATCGGGCCGCCGTACACCTGGCTGACGGGCGCCAACCGGAATTCCAGCGCCGTCACCACGCCGAAGTTCCCGCCACCGCCGCGCAGCGCCCAGAACAGGTCCTCGTCCGACTCACCGTCGACCCGCAGGAGCTCGCCGTCGGCCGTCACGAGCTCGATCGCGGTGACGCTGTTCGCCTGGATGCCGTGCTTGCGGCCGAGGTAGCCGATGCCGCCGCCCAGGGAGTAGCCGACGACGCCCACGTCCGGCGACGAGCCGACCAGCGCGGCAAGGCCATGAGCGTTCGCGGGACCTGCCACGTCGCTCCAGATC
>JAWWOY010000176.1:0-2913 GCA_033851195.1 Kribbellaceae bacterium
CGCGAGGAGCCAGGCGTCGATGAGCTTGTGGTTTGCGTTGACGCGAAATTTACCGCTTGCCCGGAAGCGCTCGGACGCGCACGCGTGGCAACGGCGGAGAACGAGCGGCAGGCAGGTGGGCACGACCATCCAGTTTTTGAGCACAGAAGTACACCGGTTTCAGTGAGAAGTCCGCAGCAAAAGGGAGCGCGGCGCACATGCGCGACGCGCGACGATTCAGCACTCGGGAGGTCTCACAGGGTGTACAACGAAACGTCCTTGACTAGACGACTTGGTTCGGCAGCACGGTAATGGCGCACAGCGGCGCTGTTCCACTGGTTTTCGAGCGCCTCACCACCAGGTTCTGTCCGGCGGATCATGGACGAAGCCAGAGCCAGATCGCGGCGACGGTGCCGGTGCCGTGGAAGACGTAGGCCCGCTTGTCGTACCTCGGGGATGGTGTCCTTGATGTGGCGTCTGCGCAGGTAGCGGCGGTTGCGGCGGGAGCTGTCGCCTTGTCGCCGCCGAGGTGATCGGGGCGGGTGTCTTCTTCCCGGCACTCGCGGCGGTTTCTTGCGCGCTCCGGCGGCATGTTGGTGGGCGCGACAGGAGGTGGAATCCACGCTCGCCATGGACCAGTCGATGCGGCCTGCCGCGTCGGCGTCGGCTTGGACGGCCCGCAGGATCTTGTCCCACGTGCCGTTCGCCGACCAGCGTCTGTGTCGTTCGTAGACGGTCTTCCACCTTGCCGAAACGTGCAGGCAGATCCCGCCAGGGCACTCCGGTCCGCTCCCGGAAGAGGATCCCGTCGATCACCCTGCAGTGGCTCTTCCAACGCCCGCCCCGCTGGCCCGTCTTGGGCAAATGTGGCTTCAGCCGGGCCTACTCGTCGTTCGTCAGATCTCCCCGTCCCACGACGGGCGCAACGACCCCGGCCCGAACCAGTCACATGATTCGCCGGACAGGCCCTCGACGACCAAGATCAAGTCCCTAGCGCCAACGGCTGTACCGCTGGTCCCATGGCCGGCTTCCAAGGGCGGCAAGCAGCGCGTGCGGTAGGTCCGGCCACGAACCGGCCAGCCTGGCCGCTGTGTAAACCTCCGCATCGGGCACGTCCTCGTCGACCAGCAGCCCGATCCGCAGAGCCTGAACTGCGTCGACGAACTTCCGGAGCAGACGAGATCCTTGGCCCGGGCAGATCCGATGAGGAGCGCTCTACTCGGTATCTTCGTCGAGATCGAGGCCGATCGGGCGGATCAGGCCTTCCTGCGCGACCGAGGCGATCAGCCTGCCGTCCTCGGTGAACAGCCGTCCGGTCGCGAACCCGCGGGCGCCCGACCCCGAGGGCGAGGCTTGGTCGTACAGCAGCCACTCGTCCGCCCGGAACTCCCGATGGAACCAGAGTGCATGGTCGAGCGAGGCCGGCTGGATCCGCCTGTCGCCGATGATGAGCCCGTGCGGCAACAAGCTTGCCCCGAGCAACGTCAGGTCACTGGCGTAGGCCAGAACGCATGCGTGCAAGGCAGGATCGTCCGGAAGCTTGCCTGCGGCCCGGATCCAGTACCGCCGCCCGGTGACGCCGGCCAGCCGGACGTCGAGCGCCGCCCATTCCTTGTTCCAGTCCTCGGCCTTCCGGCCCGAAGCTGCCTCGAACACCGAAGCCAGCGTCTGTGCCTTGTCCGGCGGGACCAGATCGTCGGGCATCGGGTCGGCGTGGTCCAGACCCCGCTCCGGCCGCTGGTACGACGCGGACATGTAGAAGATCGGCTTGCCGTTCTGGGACGCCACCACCCGGCGGCTGCTGAACGTCCGCCCGTCCCGGGTCGGCTCCGGCCGATAGACGATCGGTACGCCGGTGTCGCCGGGGCGCAGGAAGTACCCGTGCAACGAGTGCACCTGGCGCTCCGGATCGACCGTTCGGCTAGCCGCGGCAAGAGCCTGACCGAGCACCTGACCGCCGAACACCCGCTGCGCGGAGGTGTCCGGCTGCCGGCCGCGGAACAGGTCGACGTCGATCATCTCCAGGTCGAGCAGCTCGACCAGATCCTCCAAGGACTCAGGCATGCCTCATCCTGACAGGTCCACCCGCGATCCACGCTGTGCTGCCGCTCACGTGGGTGCTCCTTTGGATGTGACTTCTACCTCCGACTCAGGACACTAGTTTGGGCTCACCCTGCGAAACAGACGATGCCATTGCCGCGTGCAGGGCGCTGATGCCGTCATGGGCCTCTTGCATCTGCTGTTCGGACATGAATTGCGCCCAGTAGGGGTTGCGCCCCCTGGCGGTCAACACGATCAAGGGAACGTCAGGCAGTCCACCTCCCCGCCTGAGCTCGTCGAAGACCTCGGTCTCGTTCGCCGTCTCCAGCAGGGATGTCCGCCACGACGTGAGTTTGTGCTCGATCAGCGGCACGCGGACCGAGTCCGGCCACTGCGCATAGATCCCTTCGAACTGGCCACGAACGGATTGAATCTGCTCATCGGTAGGTCCGGCAGCTGATCTACGTCCGGCCTCATCTGTTCGTTCATCTCTGCGGCTCCCTCCGGGCAGGAAGGAGAAGATGTCCTCGTGGCCGGGGTCCAGCAGGACGGCGTGTAGCAGACGCCGGAGCTCGTCGGCCACCTCAGTGGCCGTGCGGGGCAGATCTACCTGGTCGCTCCAACCCGTTCCGGCGCGGTCGTACAGCACGCTGGTGGTGAGCTCGGCGGCGCGTCGGTCGCAATACCAGCGTCGCTTCCAGGCGGTTGGAGTTGCATTGCTGCTCCTTCGTGACGGGCAAGTCGGTCTCGAGCAGCGCGTCCGCGGCGCCGTGGAGCGCACGTACCGACTGCGCCGAGAGCGGGCGGTGATCGACGCCGATGCGGCCGCGTCGGCGTCACTCGAGGATCACCGCCGGATCTTCGCCGTCGCCATGGCCATCCTGATCGCCGAGT
>JAWWOY010000180.1:0-5644 GCA_033851195.1 Kribbellaceae bacterium
CTCGAACCGCTCGGCGGCCGGCGCCACGAACGGGAACCGCTCGCCTGGTTTCGTGAGCGGGTAGATCGCGGCCTCGATCGGGCCGAGTGCGCGGGCCGCTCGGTCGAGAGCGTCGAGGTCTGCACCGGGCAGCATGGTCGTGAGCGCGCCGGCGCCGGTATTGGAGGCGCCACCAGGGAGCCAGCCGCCGTCGGGATGCCGATGGCTGTAGACCGCTCCGGTCGGGTCGTCGAGGAGGTCCTTGCTCACGCCCTTGAGCACCAGGGTGGTGCCGAGAACCGAGTTCCAGGCGCCGGGAGCGAGAGCACCCGCGGCGATCTGAGCAGCACAGCCGTCGGTCATCCCGGCGAATACAGGGACCCCCGTGAGCTGGGCGTTTGGCTGGCTCACTCGTCCTAGCTCGGTCCCGGGGAGAACGACCTCGGGGAGGATGTCCGGTGCGAGGCCGAGTTGGTCGAAGGCTTCGGTTGGCCACCTGTCGGCGACGAGGTCGTAGCCCGTCTTGAGGGCATGGCTGGTGTCGGTCGCCACTGGCTGACCGACCAGGTGAGCGGCGACTACGTCGGCGCTGTGGGCGACTCTCACCTGCCGATCTGGGTGCTCGGCGAGGAGCCAGAGCACCCTGGGAAGCGCCCAGGTCGGCTGCATCTGGGTGGCCCAGCGGTCTGGATCTGCCGCGACGATCCTCGACAGCAGCGCCGCCGCCCTGTCGTCGTCGTACATGAGTGCGGTGGTCTGCGGCCGGCCGGTGCCGTCGGTCAGGAGGACGGTGCCCGAGGTGGAGCAGATCGCGATGCCTTGGATGTCCGCGCCCGGCTCAGCGGCGACCACCTCGGCGAGTGTGCGGTCGACTGCCGCGAGCCAAGCTTGTGGGTCCTGCTCGTGCCGACCCTGATCACGGGTGCTGGTCAGGGGCTCGGCTGCGCGGGCAAAGACCCTCCCATCGGCGCCGACCAGCACCGACCGGACGCTCTGCGTGCCCAGATCGACCCCGACCCAGGCAGTGCGATCCCCGGCCACCCGTCACCTTCTTCCACGCCGCGCCTGTGAGCTCGGTTGATAACATAACACTCATGAGCGGTAAGACGTCGATTGCCCACGCAACTTGACCGCCCGGGCATTAGACTCGCGGCTCCGACCAAGGCTGGGGGACGATGAGTGTGGACGAACGAATTGAACGGTCCCGGGAGCTGTACGAACGGGCCGTCTTCGGTGGCGACAGCAGTGGACTGGCGACCGCTGAGCGGGAGCTGAATGCGGTCGAGGCCGATCTGGCCCTGGCCCGCGGCCGCATCCTGCACGCCCGCTTCCTCGACACACGGATCGAGGATGCCGCCGAGCTTCCGTTGTTCGAGCGCGCGGTGCAGCTCTATCAGCAACTCGGCGATGTGCGCGGCGAGGCGGACTCACTGTTCTGGGTCGGCTGCTTCCATCAGGTAGTGCGGACCGACGCCGACACCGCGGTTCCCAGCTTTGAACGCTCCTGCGAACTCGCGATGCAGGTCGGCGACAAGCTCACGATGTCCTATGCACTGAGGCACCTCGGGTACGCGGCGCATCAGGCCGGCCGACTTGGTGCGGCGCAGGAGCGACTGGAGGAGTCGGTGCGACTGCGGCGCGAACTCGGCTTCTTGTCCGGCGTCGCCGCGAACCAGGTGGCCCTGGCCTACCTGGCCGCTGCCCAGAACCGCCGCGACGACGCTCTGGCTCTACTCGACGAGGCCGGCACCAACGCCAAGGCCAGCGCCGCTGACGCCATCCTCCGCCAGGTCGAAGAAGCCCGCTCGAATATCTAGTGGTGCTGACCCAGGCCCAGGTGCGACGGATCTGCTCGCCGACGGCGATAAGCCCAAACCTAATCAACGCGTGTGACCTCGCCGTGCGGCAGCGCCCGCACATGAGACTTGTAGGTAGCGCCGAGATACACCGCGACAATCACACCGACGCCGATCCACACCTGCGCGAGGTCGATGTGCAGGAACAGCGGCCCCTTCCCGGCTGCCGATATGACCAGCGCGGCGAGCATCGCGCAAACCTGCATCGCGGAGGATGACACGAGGTCGGTCATCGTGAACGCCTGGATTCGTTCGGCGGCCGGCACCAGCTCGTACTGAATGTCGGAGATGCAGATCCCCAGCGCCGCCTTACCGAGCTGCAGCGCCGGCACTAGCAGCACGACCGCGGCCAGCAGCAACGGATTGCCGTCATAGTGGGGAAGGAGGAACCACAGCGCCAGCACAACAGCGATGAACACCGAGGCCCGAGAGATGATCCGCTCGCTGCCGCGGGCGCGAATCATCCGCCCGACCGCCAGGGTCAGCGACAGGCTCGCCAGGGTGCGGGCGACCAGCGCGATGCTCACCAGGTACGTCGGGTATTCGAGGACGACGACAAGGTATACGGACAGAAGCGGCACGCCGACCAGGAACTGCAGCGCCTCGCTGATCGCGATGAACCGGTTGACAGGCCGGCGCCACCAGGCCACCCAGCTGATCCGCGGCGCACGACTCTCGCCGTCCGCCGGCTCGTCCGGCGGCGGTAGGGTGATGAAGACCAGCACCGCGCCGACCAGGTAGACGGCGATGGCCAGCAGCACCCCGTGGTAGAAGGTAGTCGTCACCGCGCCCGCGAAGAACACCGTCTGGCACAGGAACGTCGTCGCCATCACCCCCTGCGCAGCGACGCTGAGCGTCGCGAGGAACACGGGCCGGTTCGCTCGGTCGGAGAATCGCGCGATCCACGCGCTCCAGACACTGCCGAATGAGATGGAGAACGCGATCTCGACGAGCACCGCGGCCGCGACGAGGCTCAACTCCTGCAGCATCCGGTCCGGACCGGCCTGCACCTCCCGCAGCGGCCGAGCGAACATGAGCAGCACCAACGCGGGCAAACAGAGCACGGCCCCGGCCACCATGATCCGGCGGTATCCGAATCGGTCGGCCAGGCGGGGTGCCATCAACTGGACCGGGATGCTCAGCAGCATGCTGAGGTAGATCCAGGTGAGGACCTTCGGGTCGTAGCCAAGCGTGTCGGTCAGGTAGAGGTTGAATATGTCGCCGGACATCCCGCCGGTCGCGCTGGCCAGCAGAAGGGTGCCCGCGCCCGGGATGACGGCGCGCCACACGACCGCCTGCTGCGGGGCAGCGGACGTCATGCCGCCGCCGGCCGGATGACAACAGCCCGGCCGGGCGGCCGGGCTGGCCGAGTTCGTGTAATGGGTCAGCCGTGCATGAGGAGGACAGAGCGGTCAACGGTCGCTATGTCCGAGCGGCCGGCATCGACTGCACCGTAAGCGCCGATCGGGCCGATGGCGCGGCGGCCGTGGCGCGTGAGCCAGAAACCCCAGTTCGCGGGTGCGGCCGGCCACTCAGGGTCCGGCTTCCAGCCGAGCGGCGGGCGCCAGGCGGCGGTCGGCGGCTCGGGCCAGCTTGGCGGTGGGTTGAAACGGTGCACGGGCGGGCCCTTCCGGATCTCCCCCGAAATCCGAGGATCGAATGTGTCTGACAGGTCAACGACCAGCTCGTCCGACAGTCACGCTAAATCTCTGCAAAGATTATGGTCTGGACCATCCATCTGGCTAGTGGCCCTCACGGGACACCAGCCAAGGAGCCGTTGCCATCGGCCCCGGTTTCCGAGCAAGTCAGTTCGGCAAGTCATCCAGGCGGGCTTTGACGCGGTGGTGGTCGACCAGTGATTCGGCGAGTACGTAGCCGAGGTCGCGGTACGCCTCGAAGTCCCACTCGTCGTAGAACTGGTCGCTGGTGGAGCGTCGCGGGAAGTCGGCGTGCGAGGCGGCGTACCGCTCCATATCCCAGCCGAGGCGGCCGGCCAGCACGGCCTTGAGGAAGAAGATCTCCGTCTTGTACGGCTTCTCCTCCCCCGCTTTCAGCGGATGGGTCGCGACGCCGTAGCTCCAGGCCCGGTCCGCCCGTTCCCTCTTGCCGCGCAGCATCGGGGCGGGATCGAGGTCGATCTGGATCTCGAGGTCCATCCGGGCCGTCGCGATCGCCTCGCCGAGGGCGTTGAAGTGGTCCTCCGGGTCGTTGGACGCATCGATCACGATCACCTGGGCCGGTTTCCGGCGGAGCGCCTCGACCAGGCCGAGGTTGTCGTAGTGGCCGCCGTCGGTGACGTAGATCCGCCGGTCGTACATGGATGGCCTGCCGATCGCCTCGCGCAACAGCCGGTACGGCCCGGGCTTGTCGATCACGCTGCCGGCGTACCGGCGGAGGTGGCTCCAGAAGCCGATCGGGTCGGGGTACGACGGTTGACCGTCCGGCCGGTTGTTCCAGTACGGGTTCGGCAGCCAGACACCCAACCGGGCATTCAGGACGGCGAGCAGCAGTCGGACCGGGCGGGTTCGGCTGTTCACCCGACCGGTCAGCGGGCTGACGGCGGCACCACTGATCGCCATCGCTGCCGGCACGGTGACCTCTCGCTGCAGGGCATCCGCCTCGCACTCATAGTCGGCGGTCGACCGGCGGCCTCCATCGGGCAGGGACCGGTCACCCACGATGCCGATCTGCTCGGGGTCGAAGACGAACGGCACGCAGTCGCGCTGGCTCGGCACGAAGTCCGCGTCCTCCACGTTCGCGACCGCCGCGACGATCAACTGCGGCCCGACGCCCTTCGGCTTGGCCCACTCGGAGTACCGCAGCCGCATGCTGTAGTCGAGGCTGACCGCCGCGCCGTTGTCCTGCCGCTTGACCAGGAAAGCCCGGGACAACCGCTCGCGGTAGAACGGGTGCAGCGACGTACGGTTCGCGTCGGTGAGCACCTTGATCGCGAAGGCGATGCCGATCAGGATCCAGGCGACCGACCAGTCCTCCTGGTAGGACCGGTCCGTGGCATAGCCGCCGGTCCACCGCAGCAGTACGACGACGCCGGCAAGCAGGATGATCGCGCTACCCACCCAAGGCGCCAGCTTGTTCCGCGCGAACGCGATGAGGCGGCCACGCAGGCCCGACTGCGAAGGGTCCTTGCTCTCCACCAGCAGGCCGTTCCACACCGTCCGGCCGAGTCCGATCAGAGCCAGGACGAGGGCTGCGAACGAGGCCAGACCTTGCTTGGTCGGATCGACCAGATCGAGCAGGGCCTTCGGCAGGCTGGGCTGGTCCGGGCTGTCGGTACCGGGCAGTTTCCCCAACAGATAAAGGCCTCCCGGTACGCCGAGCAGCAGCAACGCCACCGGCGTACCGGTCTGCAGGGTGAGCCCACCGAGGCCGGTCAGTCCACTGCGAACCAGGTCCGGCATCATCGCCCACCGATCCCAGATCTTCTCCAGCATGAACAGCGCCGCGCCCAGCACCAGCAAGGCCACAGACAGCCCGACGAACAACCAGGACCCGCCCGGCCGCCAGTCGACATAGATCTGCTCGCCGACCGCCTTCACCACCCCCTGGTCAGCCAGGAACCAACCCAGCACCCAGGCAACCGCGCGTAGCACGATGCCGATCAGCAGCAGGTTGACGATCAGTCCGAACAGCACCGACAGCGCGGCCCGGAACATCGAGCGGCCACCCTGCAGCAGGTAGCGGGTCTGCCTGCGCAGCCTGGACAACTCGGGCGAGCTGGGCGCGAACGGGTCGTCGAAGTCGCGGCGCAAGACATGGAACGCAGCAGCCATGTAGCCGCCTCCGCTGAC
>JAWWOY010000189.1:0-11757 GCA_033851195.1 Kribbellaceae bacterium
CTGGCGGCCTGGATCGCGATCGACGACGTGGACGAGGAGAACGGCGGACTCGCGGTCGTGCCCGGCTCCCACCGGGTCGAACTGGTCTGTCCCGAGCCGGCCGACCTGACCGAGTCCTTCACCGACGTCGAGGTGGCGATCCCGGACGGCCTGCTCAAGATCCAGACCCGGATGCAGGCCGGCGACGTCCTCTTCTTCCACGGCAGCGTGGTGCACGGATCCCGCCCGAACACGAGCACCTCGCGCTTCCGCCGGTCGCTGATCTTCCACTACGTGCCCGAGGCAAGCACCGAGATCGCGGAGTTCTACCACCCGCTCGTCCGCCCGGACCGTCGTACGGTCACGATCGCCGCAGCCACCGGCGGCGGCCCGTGCGGCGACTTCGGCGCCCGGATCGACTAGCGTCCTGAGTCGAAGAGGCGGACCACCTCGCCCAACCAGTAGCGGGGTGACTCGGCCCAAGCTCCGACCTCGAGCTCGTCGGCGTGCACCAGGAGCCGGTGCCAGGACACCAATCGATGCACCGCGTGCAACGGATGCGCGACCTCTAGTTCTCTCCGCAGGACGTCGGGCGGCGCCAGGTCCGACCACTCCCCCAGGTAGGCGTCGGTGAGCTCGTCCAACCGTGGGTCGTCTGCTGCCCAGGCCCCGACGCCGGCGTTCCCACGGTCGACCAGGGCCGCCCGCACACAGGACAGCGTGGCGAACGGATGACCCCAGACCGCGTCACCGAAGTCGAAGAACCGGAACGGCGCCGAGGGGTGCCTGCTGAAGACGTTGCGGACGTGCAGGTCGTTCTGGTCCAGTGCCATCGGGACGGGGCCGGTCAGCCTCGCACCCCACCCGCCAAGGGTGTCCCCGGCCTGTCGTAGGCCGCCCAGCGTGACCGGATCCAGTCGCAGCGGATGGTCGGCCCCGAGCGCGGCGAACCAGTCCCCGATGGCGTGCACCGTGTCGGCCAGCCGGGATGGGACCAGGGAGGCCAAACCGCTGGCAAGCAAGGCGTCCTCGGCCGGAACCGTGTCGCGCTGCAGCCGGGCATACTCGGTCACCAGCCTGCGCCACAGCGGCAGGAGGTCGGCGGCCGACATCTGCTCGTCGAGAGTCCGGCCCTGGTCCGCGGTCAGCATCCAGCCGCGGTCCGGATCGACCGCGAGCGGTGCGACCACATGTTGCGGGAGTGCCTGAGCCATCGCCGCCACCAACCCAGCCTCGAATGCTTGGCCTGGGTTGTTCTCCTTGAACCAGAACAATCCCTGGTCGGTCGGGTAGCACCACACCGCCGCCCAGAAACGTATCTTGTACGGCACCGGCTCACCGGACACAGCGATCCCCGCGGCCGTCAGTCGCGCTCTCACCCACGCGTCCGCCGACGCGATCCAGTCGTCGCCGGTCCAGTGCCGGACCCAGCGTCCGTCGGCATCCGCCAGCAGCGGCCGCGCTTCCGGCGGGGTACGACGGTCCTCGGATACCTCTTGCGGGGCCACCCACCGACACTAGTCTCGGACGATCCCGGGCCGCAGCTGCTTATCCGCTGTAGTCGCGGAGATTTCCGCCTGGTCTCGCGGCCCAGGTGCCCGGCGGTGGTGCTCGAGCTGCGCCGTGGGGCACTTGGTCACAAGGGACCACTGAACCGCGACACGCCGGGGAACAAGGGACCGACGATCGGGTGGTGTGGGGCGACGGCGGTGGGGGCGGACGATCCGCTGGGTGACGAGCCAGGTCGCGGCCCCCAGAGCCAGCGCCAGCCCGAGCACGAGACTGCCGCGCCCCAGCAGTTGTTCGATGCGACGGACCGAACTGCCTGCGGCATAGCCACCCAGGACGACAGCGCAGGCCCAGAGGATGCCACCAGCCACGTTGTAGAACAAGAACCGCCGATACGGCATCCGGCCCATGCCGGCCAAGCTGGGCACCAACGGTCGCATCACCCCGACCCAGCGGCCGACGAACACCGCGGTCCCGCCCCGATGCGCGACGAACTGCTCCGCCTTGTCCCAGCGCCGGTCGCCGATCAGGCGCCCCAACCGGGTCCGCTGTAGCGCCCGGCCGCCACGCCGCCCGACCTCGTACCCCACTGAATCCCCGGCCAAGGCAGCCACGACAGCCAGCACCAGGAGCGCCGGCAAGCTGATGCTCCCCCGAGCGGCCAGTACGCCGCCGATCAGCAGGGCAGTCTCTCCGGGCAGAAACAACCCGATGAACGCAGCCGACTCCCCGAACGCCAGGAGACCGATCAACACGTACGCCACCGGCCCGGGCACGCCCAGCACCGCGTTGACGACCGAGCTCAGCACGTCTCTCCTGCACCTCCACGGTGGGAATCGACCACGGAGCACCTCCGGGGTGTCCCCAGTGTGGTCGCCCGGACCTGTGGAATAGCTGAGCCCGGCGAACTCTCGGCTGGCTGCCGGCCACGAGTCCGGCCCAACGAGGCCGACGCCGCACCGCTGCCGGATGCGCCACTCCTGTTCAACAACCACAGGGGTAGGACCAGTGCCCGGCCGGGGGTAGCGATCTGACGGCTTGGACGTCACGCCCGACTGGCGTACGACGCTCCGCGGCGGCCCCGACCGGCTGGTGACGTCCGATCCGACCGGTGTTCTCCATGATGGCGCCGGGCCTCGGCGACCGGATCCGCCGCCCCCGGCCACGAAGACGTGGCGCAACAAGTCTGAGCCTCCGCACGGTCGACGGTGGTGACCGGGGGTCGGGTGGGTGCTGACGACCTGCGTCCGGGTTGTCTTGTCAGCTGGCGTAGTCGCGGAAGCCGCGCGAGGTCTTGCGCCCGAGGTAGCCGGCAGTGACCAGGTGCTCGAGCAGCGGCGCTGGAGCGAAGCCCGGCTCGCGGAATTCCAGATAGAGGGTGCGCTGGATCGCCAGCGACACGTCCAGCCCAACTACGTCGAGCAGCGCGAACGGGCCCATCGGCAGCCGGCAGCCGAGCTTCATCGCCGCGTCGATGTCGTCCACGCCGGCGTAGTTCGCCTCGAGCATCCGGACCGCGTCGTTCAGGTACGGGAACAGCAGCGCGTTGACGATGAAACCCGCGCGATCGCCGCAGTGCACCGGGTGCTTGCCGGCAGCAACGGCCAGGGCGGCGACGGTGTCGGCGACCTCGGGCGCGGTGCTGACCGTGCTGACCACCTCGACCAGCTTCATCACCGGGGCCGGGTTGAAGAAGTGCAACCCGACCACGTCCGCGGGCCGATTCGTCGCCATCGCCAGGTCGATCACCGGCAGGCTGGACGTGGTGGTTGCCAGGATCGCGCCCGGCTTGCAGATCTCGTCGAACGTCTCGAACAGCGCCTGCTTGACGCTGAGCTCCTCCACCACGGCCTCGACCACCAGGTCCGCCGCGGCCAGGTCGTCCAGCTTCGCCGTCCCGGTGATCCTGCGCAGCGCCGCGTCACGCTCCTCCGAGGAGAGCTTGCCGCGCTGCACGCCCTTCTCCAGCGACCGTTCGAGTGCCGCAGCCACCTTCGCCACTTTTTCAGTGCCACGAGCGACGTAAAGCACGTCATACCCGGCCTTGGCGCAGACCTCGATGATGCCGACGGCCATCGTGCCGGAGCCGACCACCCCCACCTGCTGCACCGGTCGTACCGCACTCGCGTCGCCGTCGACAACAGGCGTCAGCTCGTCATCGACCACAACCGGCGAATCGGCCGCCTCGTAGGTATAGAAGCCGCGCCCGGTCTTCCGGCCGAGGAGCCCGGCGGTGACCATCTGTTTGATGATCGGGGCGGGCGCGTGCAGCCGGTTGCGCCCCTGCTTGTACATCGTGTCGAGAATCTCGTACGCCGTGTCGAGGCCGATCAGGTCCAGCAGCGCCAACGGGCCCATCGGGTAGCCGCACCCGAGACGCATCGCCGCGTCCACGTCCTCGCGGGTGGCGTAATGGGATTCGACCATCGAGACAGCGTGGTTCAGATAGCCGAACAGCAGCGCGTTGGCGATGAAGCCGGCGCGATCGGCCGCGACCACCGGGACCTTGTGCAAGCGGCGGGCCAGCGCCGACACGTCCTCGACCACGTCCGGCTCGGTGATGACGGTCTTGATCACCTCGACGAACTCCTGCACCGGCGCCGGGTTGAAGAAGTGCATCCCGACCACGCGGCGCGGGCGCTCGGTGGCGACGGAAAGCTCCGTGACCGACAGGGAAGACGTGTTGGTGGCCAGGATCGCGTCCTCGCGGACCACCTTGTCCAGCGCGGAGAGGACCTCGCGCTTCAGTTCGAGCCGCTCGATCACGGCCTCGATCACCAGGTCGCAGTCGGCCAGCGCCTCCAGGGAGGTCGCGAAGGTGACCCGGTCGAACAGCGCCTGCTGGTCCTCGGTCGACAGTTTGCCGCGTTTGACGGCCCTGTCGGTCGAGTGCTGGATGTGCCCGCGGCCGCGCTCCACCGCCTCGTCGTCGCGCTCGACGCCGACCACGGTCAACCCGTTCCGGGCGAATACCTCCGCGATACCGGCGCCCATCGTGCCGAGGCCGACCACGCCCACCATCTTCAGTTCACGAGCCATGGCTCGAAGTGTGCCAGTCGGGGGAGTGGTCTGGACATGGGTGCGTCACCCATGAGTGCGACCTCACACCCAGCCTTGCTAGACCTTTTCACTGTCTGGCGTAATCAGGTACCTTGTGATGCATGGTAGCTGCATGGTAGCCGAGAAGGTCTTCACCCAGCTGCGGCGCGGCACGCTCGAGTTCTGCGTGCTCGCGTTGCTGCAGGGTGAGGAGCGCTACGGGTTCGAACTGGTGAAGGCGCTCGGCCAGATCGACGGCATGGTGACCACCGAGGGCACCATCTACCCGTTGCTCGCCCGGCTGCGGCGCGAGGGCCTGGTCGAGACCGTCTGGCGTGAGTCCGAGTCCGGCCCGCCGCGTCGCTACTACAAGTCCACGGCCGCGGGAGCTACCGCCCTGGCCGCATTCACCGTCGACTGGGAGAGGTTCCGGACCTCCGTCGACGCCGTACTGAGGCGAGGAAGACAGCCATGAAACTGCAGAACGACGCGGACCGCTTGGTCGAGGCGTACCTGAGGTACTTGACCAAGGCCGCGGAGCCGTTGCCCGAAGACCGGCGGACCGACCTGGTTGCCGAGGTGACGGCACACATCGCCGAGGCCCGGGCGGCGGGCGTCACGACGGAGACCGAGACCCGGCAGATGCTCGCACGACTCGGTGACCCCGACGACATCGTCGCGGCGGCTACTGACGGCCTGGTCCTGGTCGACCGAGTCCGGCCGCGGTACCGGAGCCGCGAGGTGGCCGCGCTCCTGCTGCTGCCGTTCGGGGGATTTCTTGCGCTCGTCGGCTGGGGGCTGGGGGTGCTGCTGCTGTGGACCTCGGACCGGTGGACCCGCCGGGAGAAGTGGCTCGGCACGTTGGTCTGGCCGTTCGGCTACTTCTTCGTCTACTTCGCCCTCACCTTCTACGCGCCAGGCGGCTGGACGATGCCGGTTTGGCTCGCCATCCCGGTGTCGCTTCTGATCGGTCTCGCGCCGTTGCCCGTCCTGGTCCTGCTCGTCAAGAACGCGCGTCCTGGTCGGTCAGCAGCCTGACTTCGTAGACAGATGCCGCTCGGCCAGCACGTAGAGCCAGCCGCCGACCGGGGTCTGGCCGCGGAGGACGGCGAGAGGGGTCCAGCCGCAGGTCGTGAGCAGTCGGCGGAGGGCTGGTTCCTGCCACTTGGTGATGTGCCTCGGCAGGTCGAGGTGTCGGTAGGACCACTCGTCGCCCTCGCCTTCGCGGAGCGAGAAAGCGAGCAACCCGGCCGCTTCGGACGCCTTGCGGAGAACCATCGCGAGTTGATCCCGATCGAAGTGCAGGAACACCGCATCGGCGAAGACGAGGTCATACGGACCGCCGAACTCGTCCGTCAACGCATTCAGCCGGTCCGCCTGCTGACCGTCCGCCCGCATCATCTCTACGAACGACGCCGCGGCATCGGTCCGGCGTACGCGGTAGCCGAGGCCTTCCAGGTCCAGCGCGTCGCGGCCGGTACCACTCCCCAACTCGAGCACGGTCCCGCCGGGCTGCAGGTGAGTGCCTAGCAGCTCGAAGATCTCCAGCAGCGGTCCGTTGGACGCAGTCGGGAGGGAGGCGCGGAACCGCTCAGCCGCCTGCTCGTACGACGACAAGGTCACCGCGTTCGCGTTCGGCAGCACGGTCCAGCCATACCCGTCATGCTCCAACTCGACCGACCCTGCACCGAGCTCCAGACCGAGTTCAACGCCGAGGGACAACCCGGGCGCGATCACCACCACAGTCTCGCCACGATGCAGGTCGGCGATCCCGCTCAACGCCTCCTCAGACCGTCGTACGGCGGCGGAAGCCGACTCGCCCGGCACCTCCCCCAACTCCGGTACGACGGCCGGCCGTACGCCGAGGCGATTCGCCACCTGCTCGGCGGACTCCGCGACCGCCGGGCTCGCGTAGACCATCGCGATCCGCTGCCCGGCCAGGCTCTCCGCCGAGCCGACGGGCAGCAGGATGAGCCGGGCAGGGCACATCAGGTTCACGGCCGGACGAACTCCATCGCCTGGCTCGCATAGGTACCCCAGGTCTCGGCGTGCTCGAGCGGGATCACCACCCACTCCTTCATCGGGCGGCCCATGCCTGGGTCGAAGTGCTCCGCGCCCGGCAGCGTCAGGGCCTGCTCGCGAGGCTCCGGCGGCAGCTTGAACGTCATCGCGTCGCCGTACAGCCCGGCCAGCATCTTGCCGTCGATCTTCAGACACGGCATGCCGAACATGCTGCCGCCGACGACACCGGCATCCGCCAACTCCTTGGACACCGCGTCGTACTCGAGTCTCGCCTTCAGGCTGATCTTCGGCTTCATAGCTGCAGCGTCTCACCGCAACAGGGCAAGTCGCCATCGAGCAACGGCAGCCTGTGGACTACGGTGCTTTGTCGTGCGCCTGGTGATTGCTCGGCTCGGCAGGCGTCCGCACCTCGCCCAGGGCAACGGATCTCAAATTCCTCTGCACACTCTCGAAAGTAACTCCCCGCTCTTCTCCAAGGCGCGTAAGTTCCCCGCATACTTGCTCCATGGCCGACTCCAACTTCTGGGCAACCAGCGCCCAGACCATGCCCGTACTGGCGCTCGCGATCGTGGTGGAGGCGCGGGCTGTGATGTCGCGGTGGAAGCCTGGCGAGAGGCGTGTCGACAAGGCGGTCCAAGGCTTGCTCTGGCGCCTTCCGTTGCTGTCCTACGTTGTCGCAATCGACGTGTGCTTCTACGCCCTTTCCGGGACAAGGTGGGGGACAGATGGCCTGACCTAATCACGATCGCAATCGGCTTGGGATCACAAGCTGGATTTGATGGTGGCGGAGATCAACAACTCTGGTCATCCGACCTGCGAGGACTGCCTTTTCTGCCTTGCACGCATCGCCGATGTGCGTCAGGCAAGCAAGGAGAGTCGCCTTGCGATACAAGGCAACCTCAAAGTACTCGACAGCTTGTCAGAAAGGCTCGCCGAGGAGGTTAAGGTGAACAAGAATCGAAGGGCCGCCTTGATTGATTTCATTGAGGCCGGCCTCGAGTTTGGTCCGGGCCTATCTGACGATGAGGCCCTTGAAATGATCCGGTCAATCCTGAGGTCGAACGGCTTGATCGGTGCGAGCAGGCCGACTACAGAAGACGACACCACCTGATGAGCTACTGGCCGAAGACAAAAGCGCCCGGAGAGCATCGAAGCGCACAGGAGTTGAGCAAGAGAATATGACAAAAGTCGATGACATAGGTCGCTTCTGGCTCGCCTCTGATCCCGACAACAAGGTCCACGGCGCTCTGACATTCGACCCCGACAGCGGAGGACGATTACGACTGGACGGAATACTCGGCGGCCCTCAGTTGAAGGATGAGGATGATAACCAGCGCATCCTGGGCGAAACCAATGGCACCGGATACACGCTTAACCATTGTCAAGAACTCAACCGCAATTTGCACATAGGAACCGAGCCCAGGTCGGGTGTCTCAACTTGGAGTGTTGGCGAAATCTATCAGAATGTGTGGTTCGGACCGGAGGATGACCTATCGTTCGATGCCCTCAGTGCTGATTTAGAAGACATGACTTCATGGATTGATGAGAGCGGGATTACCTCCAGTGGTCTACAGCGGGACGGTGGCGCGCTAGGCGAGAATGTCAAGGCAGTGCTCCTTAATCCCTGCCAGCGTGAAACCGATATTGGAACCATCACCATTACTCACTCAATCGGAGCGAGCAACTCGCTACCACGGGATTACACGGTCCAGCAAACTCGCGGCTTCCGAATCAATACCGATGGATTGACCAGTAAAGAGGACCTCCTTGAGATTGCGAGCGACATTCAGGATATCGTCTCGATCGGAATCAACCGCCTAAGCGCCTTCATAAAAGTCCAATTCGGTCATCCGGAGGGAGTGAGAGCTATCGGCGATGAGACGAGCCGTGTAGCGATCGACTTCTATACCCGGTGGCGTGTAACTGCTGGAGCACATGCCGAGCCGCCGAAAAGTATCGCCTTCACATATAAAGACATCGGCGGCCTCGATGGTCTTGCAGATTGGCTTGCGCTGGCGGCCCAGCATCGTAAAGTTCTCGGACGAATAATGGCCACCAGGCAGCCGGGAGGAATGTTTTCCGAGGATCGGCTCTTGAACTGCGTCGCCGCCGCTGAGGGCCTCTATCGTGCGCTAGTCGATCCACCACGCAAAGAGGAGCCCAGTCTGCACACAATGCTGATACATCTAACGCAATTAGCTGGCCCCCAATTTGAAGAGGCGGTCATTGATCCCGTGCTATGGAGTGAGTTCCTCAAAGAGGAACGTAACGAAATATCGCACAACTTCAACCGGCGTCCATCCTCGAACGTTGACCACTACTGGCATATGGCCGACTCTGTTTATTGGATGATCATTCTTTGCCTGCTGAGCCAAATGCCCACGGCTCAGCCGGCTATTGACCGAACAATATATAGTCAGCCGTTTCGTTGGATGATGATCGACCTAGCTAAGACCATGCGCAGCTTGTGACTGCGAGCTCTTCGAGCAGTCACTAATCTCTTATGGCATTCCTTGCATAACCGGTAGCGACCGTTGGGGGCCGCGTGCTATTCCGATAGAAGCCCCTGCTGGCTTCTCCGCTCGGCAGCGAGGGCATGTTCTCCTCACATTTACTCCTTTGTTTATTCCACATAGGTAACCCCGCCACCAGCAAGGACCTCTGAGCTACCTGAGAGCGTTTAAACGATTCGGACCAGCATCTGCCCATCCACGTCTTCTATCAGCGTCTCGTGAATCTGCCCGATCCTCGACTCCCAGCGATAGCCAGCCTTGCCAGGCAGGACAACAACGTTATCCAGCACGGTCCGTATTTCGAGCGAGGCCCCGCCGTTATCGCCGCTCATGATCGCTTCCTGCTTCTCCCGATGCCACGACACAGCCTCAGCTACACGCTTAGCGTGCTCGCTCTCACGGGCCCTAGCAGCGTCTAGCAGCGCATTTAGCTCCCGCAGTGCCGGTGCAGCATCCGAGACCCGCATATCGCCACTGACGATCGCTGAACGAACCTCGCCAATCCTCGCCTCGATACCTTGAATCTCGGATTCATCGAACGGTTCCGGGGTAGTCGTCGGCGCTTCCCATTCATTGAGGAACTGGAAAGCAACCATCACCGCCATGGAATCTAGGTGCTTACCAATCACGCGCGTTCCGCAGCCAGCCTTACGAGGATCGCAATAGAAATAGTGGTTCCTCCCGTTACCGGGATTCTGAGCCACCATGCAGCGAAGGTCACACGCAGGGTTCCCGCACAGAACGAGCCCCGACAGCGCGTATTTCCTCGCAGACCTCTTGCCATGCGATTTATCGCTAGTCCTACGTGCCGCAATAGCGGCAATCATCTTGTCTCGTTCCTCGGTGCTAACGATCGGCTCCCAATTACCTTTGCCGACGATCTCGCCTTTATAGGTGATTAGTCCCGCTAGAGCGGGGTTCCTGAGCGTCGTGATGAGATTAGAGACGGAATTGAAGTCATTCCCTCGGGCAGTCTTAACCTCATTGGCACGGAAATAGTCGTAAACCGAACGACTAGATGCGCCGTGATTGAGGATCTGGTCATAAGCCCAGCGGATCATTTTTGCCTGATCCTCACGGATAACCCCACCAGGGCCGTAACCGAAGGTGGCAGTACCGGTCCACCCACCTTTAGACCGGCTAGTCTCATAGCCCCGCTTAGTGCGGTTAGAGATGAGGCGAGCCTCAAAGGCCGCGTAGATGTTCCGCATGCCAGCGTTCAACATGCCGACCTCGGTATTCAGGTTCAAAGGCCCAGCCTCGCAAGTGTGAACCTCGACCTTCGCCAGCGTGGCGTAACCGACAAACTCGAACCATTCCGCTTCATCCCGAGTAATCCGGTCCTGTTTGCTCGCCAGGACCACTTGCACATCGCCCGCCACCACCGCGTCGAGCATGGCGCGATACCGGGGCCGCTCTAGGCCTTTGCTGGCGCTCAAGCCGTCATCCACGAACTCGACCACGGACCACCCGTGCCGCCTGGCGTAGGCGGTCGTGTCTTCCCGCTGCCCGGCGATGCTCTGAGACTCCCCCTTGCGGCCGTCGTCGTTGCTCACCCGAAGGTAGATTGCAGCCGTTGTCACTCCTGTTCCCTCCCTGAAAGCGTGTTGCGTTGAGAATAGTAATCGCTTGTTGCTCAGTGGACTACTCCGGCCGGCTGACGGCCCATCTCCCGATGGCGCCCAGGCTGTTGATGGTGAAGGCGGACGGATCGGTGCTGATCCACGCCGACGGCGGCTCGTACAAGCCGCTCAACTGGATGTCGCCACCCTGCAGGCTGACCGAGGAAGATGGCGTCTGGAGCGTGGTCAACAAGGCCGGCGAGGAACTGCGCATCACCTTCGAGGAGGTGCTGAGCGACTCGTCGTACGAGCTCGGCCAGGACCCGGGCCTGATCAAGGACGGCGTCGAGGCGCACCTGCAGGAACTGCTCGCCGAGCACGTCACCACCTTCGGCGAGGACTGGACGTTGGTCCGGCGCGAGTATCCGACGGCGATCGGGCCGGTCGATCTGCTCTGCCGCGACGCCGACGGCAAGCACGTAGCGGTCGAGATCAAGCGCCGCGGCGAGATCGACGGGGTCGAACAACTCACCCGGTACGTCGACCTGCTGAACCGTGACCCGATGCTCGCCCCGGTGCGCGGGATCTTCGCTGCCCAGCTGATCAAGCCGCAGGCGAAGGTACTCGCCCTCGACCGCGGCCTGGAATGCGTCACCGTCGACTACGACGCCCTGCGCGGAATGGAATCCGACGTACTCCGGCTGTTCTGACAGACGGCCAATCCCACCTGCCGCCGCGTGAGTCTTGGTAAGTTCCCTCCCACCGAGACCGCGAAGGTGATCGCCATGGCCGACCTCTCCAGCCTGACCCTCGAGCAGAAGGTCGGGCAGTTGTTCTGTATCGCCTTCGGGCGTCACTCGCCCGGCGCACAGCGGCTCGCGAAGTCCGAACTGGCAGGCCGCCAGATCGACGCGTATGACGACGACCCCGAGCAGGTCGCCGAACTCGTCGCGCGATACGGGCTGGGCGGCGCGATCTGCTTCCCGACCAAGGACGAGGGCGACGCCCCCGAGCACATCCGCGGCGTCGTCGACAGGTTGCAGGCCGCCGCGCCGCTGCCGCTCCTGATCGGCGCCGACCAGGAGATGGGCACTGTCGCCCGCATCCGGCACCGGGCCACCTCACTCCCCGGC
>JAWWOY010000204.1:0-5744 GCA_033851195.1 Kribbellaceae bacterium
CGCCGGAGACGATCGCGGCCGCGATGGACCGGCACGTCCAGGAGGATGCGGCTGACGGCTTCGTGCTGGTGCCGCATCTGACGCCCGGCGGGCTCGACGACTTCGTCGACCGCGTGGTGCCGCTGCTGCGCGAGCGTGGCGCCTTCCGGACCTCCTACTCCGGTACGACGCTGCGCGACCACCTGGGGCTATGCGTGCCCTCGGCAACGGTGACCGGATGACGACCACTGTCCCGAGCCGGCTGCATCGTTGCCGGGGTCAGCTCGAGAGACCCGCGACGCTGGTCTTCGTCGGTGGCGGGCCGCGCACCGTCGGGCTGCTCGAACGGTTCGCGGCCAGCGCGCCGGAGTTGCTCGGTGGCCGGGCAGTGCAGATCCACGTTGTCGATCCCTATCCGGTCGGCGGCGGCCGGATCTGGCGCCGGGAGCAATCACCTCTGCTGTGGATGAACTCGATGACCTCGGACGTCACGATCTTCACGGACGAGTCCGTCGTCTGCTCAGGACCGATCGTCCCCGGCCCGGACCTCGCCACCTGGGCCGCTGGTCCCGGCGCGGCGGCGTTGGCGGCGGCAGGCTTGGACGTCCCTGGGGCGATGGACTTCCCGCCCCGGCTGATCCAGGCGGAGTACCTGGCGTGGGTCTGGGAGCGCGTGGTTGGCTCGATGCCACCGTCGGTCACGGTCACCACACATCGGGACCGCGCGGTCGACGTGAGCGGGTCAGGCCGGGTAACCCTTGCCTCAGGCCACGTCCTGTGCGCCGACCAGGTGGTGCTCGCGCTCGGCTACCTCGATCGCGAGCCGACCGCGGACCAAGCCGCGATGGCGGCCGCAGCCAACGAGCACGGCCTGACCTACATCGGCCCCGGCTACACCGCCGATGTCGAGCTGAGCGACCTGCGGCCGGGCGAGAACGTCATCGCCCGCGGCTTCGGTCAGGCCTTCATCGACCGGATGGTCCTGCTCACCGAGGCCCGCGGCGGCCGGTACGACGACTCGACCGGCCTGCTCACGTACCACCCCAGCGGCGACGAACCCATCCTGTACGTCGGTTCACGCCGAGGTGTTCCATACCACGCGAAGCTCGGTTACACCGTGCCCGGTACGACGCCGATGCCGACCCGCTACCTGACCACAGAGGCTCTGGACCAGCTCGGCCCAGGGTTGCTCGACTACAGCACTCAGGTGCGGCCGCTTGTCGACAAAGAGCTCACCTTCGCCCACTACCAGCAGCTGTTCCGGGCCCATCCCGAACGAACCACCTGGCGCTGGGAGCGCTTCGAGCAGGTGCTCGAGACGTCGTTGCCGACAGCACCTGAATTCGTCTCCGCGGTCGAGCAGGCTGTGCCGGACCCGGCGGACCGGTTCGTCATCGCCGAGCTGGACCGTCCGCTCGCCGGGCTGGAGTTCGGCGATCGGGCCGAGCTGAGCCGGACGCTGGTGCGACTGATCGAGACGGATCTGCTGCGCCGCGATGATCCGTCGTACTCGGCTGACCTGGCGGTCTTCAACGCCTTGCTCAGCGTCTACAGCGTGCTGTCGGCCGCGATCACCGCAGGCCGGCTCAGCGACGAGGACCGGGTCCGGCACATCGAGACGAAGTTCCACGGCTTCTTCTCGTTCGTGGCCAGTGGCCCGCCCCCGCGGCGGCTGGAGGAGTTGCTCGCCTTGCACCGGGCCGGCATCGTCCGGTTCGCCGGTCCAGATCTCGACGTCGCCGTTGCTGAAGGCAACTTCGCGGCGACCAGCCCGGCAGTGCCGGAGACGATTGCGGCCAGGGCCTTCGTCGAGGCCAGGTTGCCGCGGCCGGATGTGCTTGCCGCTACCGATCCGCTGGTCCGCGGTCTGCTACGCACCGGGCTGCTCGCGGCCGATCAGCTGATCGCCTCCGATGGCACCAGCCTCGGTGGTGGGCAGTTGAAGGCGGACGCGGACTGCCGTGCTGTCCGCGCCGACGGGACGGTCCACCCGTCACTCTTCCTGCTCGGCCCGTCGGTGTCCGGCTCGGCCGGCTCTTCCGGCTTCTCCCGTCCCTACTTCAACGGACCGGGCTTCCGGCAGAACGACTTGGTCGCCCGTCACCTCCTCCAGTTGCTGGCCGCCCCGGCCGGCAGCGCGACACGGAAAGTTGGTCATCACGATGCCGGTTGAATTCCTGGGTATCGCCGGTACGAACCCGGCGAGCGAGGTCACCCCGCGGACCGGCGGCAGTCTGGACCTGGAGTACACGGTCAAGCTGGCGCGGGCCCATGAGGACAACGGCTGGGACCGGATCCTCTTCGCCTACCACTCGGGATCGCCCGACCCGGCCCAGGTCGCGGCGTACGTGGCTGGTCACACCGGGCACCTCAACCTGGTGGTTGCTCACCGCCCCAATGTCGCCTATCCGACGCTGACGGCCAAGACCTTCGCGACGCTCGACCACCTGAGCGGCGGGCGCTTCGAGGTGCACGTGATCACCGGTGGTTCGACCGCCGACCAGGCCGCGGAAGGTGACTACCTGCCCAAGGACGACCGGTACGGCCGGACCAGGGAGTTCATCCAGATCCTCAAGCAGGCCTGGACGTCCGACGAGCGGTTCGACTTCGACGGCGACTACTACCGGTTCGAGCAGTTCGTCGCTGACATCAAGCCGCTGCAGCAGCCCCGGCCACGGATCTCCTTCGGCGGCTCGTCGTCGGCGGCGTACGCCGTCGGAGCGGTGGAGGCGGATATCTTCGCGCTCTGGGGCGAACCGCTGGCCGGTACCAAGGAGCAGCTCGCCACCATCGAGGCGGAAGCGGCCAAGGCCGGACGCACTGACCGGCCGTCGATCCAGATCGCGTTCCGGCCGATCCTCGCGCCGACCGAGGATCTCGCGTGGGCCAAGGCGGAGTCGATCCTCGGCCGGATCAAGGCCAATCAGGCAGGAGGCCCGCCTGCGAAGGGCCGCTACCGGGACCCGAAGCAGACGCCCGAGAATGCGGGCTCGCGTCGGCTGCTCGCCGCCGTGGCGGAGGGGGAGCGCCACGACCGCGCGCTCTGGACCGCGCCGACCGGCCTGACCGGTGGCGGCGGCAACTCCACCGCCCTCGTCGGTACGCCGGAGACAGTCGCCGCGGCGCTGCTCGACTACTACGACCTCGGGGTGCGGATCTTCTCCGCCCGGGGCTACGACATCTACGACGACGCGATCGACTTCGGCCGCTACGTCATCCCCTTGGTGCGCGAGGAAGTCGCACGCCGTGAGAGCACCACCCGAAAGGACCTCGCCTCATGACTGTCATCATCGCGCTGGAGGACGAGTGGCAGACCTGGCACGCCGCCCGCGAGCGTGACCTGGACACCCCGCACGGTTGGCTGACCATTGTCGCCTTCAACTGGCTGGGCACGAGCCCTGACGAGCTGCCTGGCCTGCCTGGTACCTGGTCTGTCAGCGATGGCTCCGCAGTAGTCACTGCTACTGCAGCCGACGGCCTGACCTTGGCTGGCGAGCCCGTAGACGGCACGATCACTGCCAGCGTCGCCGAGGCCGGATCGCTTGCCTGGCTCCGGTACGGCGACAAGTTGGTCGAGCTGGTCCTGCGCGGCGGTCGCTACGCCATCCGTCAGCGCGATCCTGAAGCAGCCACCCGGCGGTCCTTCGACGGTGTGCCCGCCTTCCCGGTTGACCCGAGATGGATCGTTGCCGGCCGCTACATCCCGTACGACGAACCGCGCCGGGTCGAGGTGGCAACTGCCCGGGCCGATCTGCGGCAGTACGTCACGGCTGTTGGCGTGGTCCACGTCGAGCTGGGCGGGACGGCGTACGGGCTGGTGGCGACAGTGACGGCAGGCGGGCGGATCGACGGGCCGGTCGGATTGTCCTTCCACGACGAGACCAACGGGTCGGAGACGGCACCTTGGCGCACCGTGACGACAGGACAGCCCATGAAGGACGGTGAGGTGGTGGTGGACTTCAACCGGACGATCAACCTGCCGTTCGCGTTCACCGACTACGGAACCTGCCCCGCGCCGGTGGAGGGCAACCGGCTGGCGCTCGCGGTGAAGGCGGGCGAGAGGAACCCGCGGTGAAGTTCTGTACGTACACGCTGGTCGACAACAGCCCGGACCCGATCAGCGGGGTTCAGCTGACGCCGTACCAGCGGTTCCAGCACGTCGTGCAGCAGGCGCGGTGGGCCGAGGACCTGGGTTTCGACGGGTACGGCGTAGGGGAGCGGCACGCGCAGCGGTTCCTCTCCTCGTCGCCGCCGGTGGTGCTCGCGTATATCGCGGCCTCGACGTCGAAGATCCGGTTGCTCACCACTGTCACGGTACTGTCACTGCTCGATCCGGTCCGGGTGGCCGAGGACTACGCGACGCTGGATCAGTTGTCCGGCGGGCGGCTCGATATCATCATTGGCAAGGGCAACGACCCGGACCAGAACGAGCTGTTCGGCTACGACCTGGACGGCCAATGGGACCGGAACCGGGAGAAGTACGAGCTCCTCCGCCAACTGCTGCGGCAGGAGAAGGTCAGCTGGGAGGGGAAGTACCGCCCGGCGTTGTCGGAGGCAACGACTCGGCCGAGGCCGTTCCAAACGCCCAGCATCCCGATCTGGCACGGCTCGGCATCCTCGACCGAGTCCACTGAGCTGGCCGCGAAATGGGGCGAGCCGCTGTTCTCGGCGAACGGGTTCCACCCGCTGGAGAAGTACGCCGGACTGATCCGGCACTACCGCGAACGCTGGGAGGCGTACGGCCGAGACCCGGCCGATGCGGTGGTGGGAGCCGGGTTCAACGGGCTGTATGTGAAGAAGACCTCACAGCAGGCGATCGAGGGGTATCGCCCGATCTTCGATGCCTTCATGGATTCGCCGGGCGCCAAGCACAACCAGTTGCCGTTCAAGACGCTGGAGGAGTTCCTCGAGGGTGGCTCGGTGCTGGTCGGCTCGCCGGAACAGGTGATCGACAAGTTCGGCCGCTACCAGGCGGCGTTCGGTCACGAACTGTCCGGCGTCTCGCTGGAGGTGCCCGGTCTCCCGGACGACGAGAACCGCGCCAGCGTCGAAACCTTCGTCACTGAGGTGATTCCAGTGCTGCGGCGGACCTACCCGAGCCGCGTCTGGGCGCCGGAACGATCGTCGTCAACGAGCTGACGGACGGCGGGAGCAACCTCGGCCGCGAATCGACGGATGGTGTCGGCGGAGTCGGACGACAGCAGATAGCCGCTCATGCCGTGGGTCAAGGTGAGTTCGGCGAGTTGCTCGACCAATGCGCCGGGTCGCCCTCGCAGCAGGCCGTCGCCGCCGAGCGAGGCGGGGATGTTGTAGAGGCGACGTACGGACTGCGGTGAGCGACCGGCCGCGGCGGCTGCCTCGTCGATCACTTGGTGGCCGGCCGCGAGCAGGTGTGGCGGCACCCGGGTTGCACTGGGCAACCAGCCGTCGGCGGCCTCTCCGATCAGGCGCAGCATCCTGGGCCCAAGCGCGCCGACCCAGATGTCGATGGGGTGCGGCGGGAACGGCCCCGGCTGGGCGCCGTCCAAGGCGTAGTGCTCGCCCTCGACGCGCACCGCCGGGCCAGGAGTCCACAGTGACCGGATCACCTTGATCGCCTCCCGCAGGGCCTTGAGCGCCTCGGCGGGCAGGCGCCGGGACCCGCCCTCGGCCGCGATCGCATCCCAGTACGCGCCGGCGCCCAGGCCGAGCTCCACCCGTCCGGCACTGAGGATGTCCAGGCTTGCCGTGCTGCGGGCCAACGCCGCGGGCGGACGGAGTGGCAG
>JAWWOY010000224.1:0-4384 GCA_033851195.1 Kribbellaceae bacterium
TGTGGGCCGACCTGGACGTCAGGATCAGGCGAGGTCGAAGCGGTCCAGCTCCATGACCTTGGCCCACGCCGCGACGAAGTCGTTCACGAACTTCTCCTTCGCGTCGTCGCTCGCATAGACCTCGGCGAGCGCACGAAGCTCGGAGTTCGAACCGAAGACCAAGTCGACCCGACTGCCGGTCCACTTGACCTCATCGGTGGCGAGGTCGCGACCCTCGAAGGTCTCCGCGTCCCCGGACGTCGGCTTCCACACCGTGCCGAGGTCCAGCAGGTTCACGAAGAAGTCGTTGGTCAACGACCCGGGGGTCTCGGTGAAGACGCCGAGCGAGGACTGCTGATGGTTCGCGCCCAGAACGCGGAGGCCGCCGACGAGGACTGTCAGCTCGGGCGCGCTCAGGGTCAGCAGGTTCGCCTTGTCGAGGAGGAGATACTCGGCCGGCAGCCGGTTCCCCTTCCCGAGGTAGTTGCGGAAGCCGTCCACGGTCGGCTCGATCGCGGCGAACGACTCGACGTCCGTCTGCTCCTGCGACGCGTCCGCGCGACCCGGTGTGAAGGGGACCTCGACGTCGTACCCGGCGTTCTTGGCAGCCGACTCGACGGCCGCGGAACCCGCGAGCACGATCAGGTCTGCGAGCGAGACCTGCTTGCCCCCGGCGTTGAAGGTCTCCTGGATGCCCTCAAGCGTGCGCAGTACTGTCGCCAGCTCGTCGGGGTTGTTGACCTCCCACCCGTTCTGCGGCTCGAGGCGGATGCGGGCACCGTTGGCGCCACCACGCTTGTCGCTGCCGCGGAACGACGATGCCGACGCCCACGCGGTGGAGACCAGCTGGGAGACGGACAGCCCCGAGGCAAGGATCTGGGCCTTGAGGGTGGCGATGTCGTCGGCCCCGATGAGTTCGTGGGTCACCGCGGGCAACGGGTCCTGCCAGATCAGCGTCTCGGTCGGGACCTCCGGCCCGAGGTAGCGCACGACCGGACCCATGTCACGGTGCGTCAGCTTGAACCAGGCCCGGGCGAAGGCGTCCGCGAACTCCGCCGGGTTCTCGAAGAAGCGCCGCGAGATCGGCTCGTAGATCGGGTCCAACCGCAGCGCGAGGTCGGTGGTCAGCATCGTCGGGGATCGCGTCAGCGACCCGTCCTCGGGGTCCGGCACGGTGCCGGCCCCGGCGCCGTCCTTCGGCTGCCACTGGTTGGCTCCGGCGGGGCTCTTCGTCAGCTCCCACTCGTAGCCGAACAGGTTCTCGAAGAAGCTGTTGCTCCACGTCGTCGGCGTGGCCGTCCAGGTGACCTCGAGGCCGCTGGTGATCGCGTCCCGGCCCTTGCCGGTGCCGAAGCTGTTCTTCCAGCCGAGGCCCTGCTCCTCGAGCGGGGCCCCCTCGGGCTCGGGACCGACGTACTGCTCCGGGTCGGCCGCACCATGGGTCTTGCCGAACGTGTGCCCGCCGGCGATCAGCGCGACCGTCTCCTCGTCGTTCATCGCCATCCGGCGGAAGGTCTCACGGATGTCCCGGGCGGCGGCGAGTGGGTCCGGGGTGCCGTTCGGGCCCTCCGGGTTGACGTAGATGAGGCCCATCTGGACCGCGCCCAAGGGATTCTCGAGCTCTCGGTCACCGGTGTAGCGCTCGTCGGCGAGCCAAGTGGTCTCGGGACCCCAGTAGACATCCTCGTCCGGCTCCCAGACGTCCGGACGGCCGCCGGCGAATCCGAAGGTGTTGAAGCCCATCGACTCCAGCGCAACATTGCCGGTGAGAACCATCAGGTCGGCCCAGGAGATCTTCTGGCCGTACTTCTTCTTGACCGACCACAGCAGCCGGCGAGCTTTGTCGAGGTTCCCGTTGTCCGGCCAACTGTTGAGCGGCGCGAACCGCTGCTGGCCGGCCCCGGCACCGCCGCGGCCGTCACTGATCCGGTAGGTGCCCGCGCTGTGCCACGCCATCCGTATCATGAACGGGCCGTAGTGGCCGAAGTCTGCCGGCCACCAGTCCTGCGAGGTCGTCAGCACCTCCCCGATGTCCCGCTTCACGGCGGCGAGGTCGAGGGTCTTGAACTCCTCGGCGTAGTTGAACGTCTCGCCTAGGGGGTTCGCGACCGCGGGGTTCTTGGCGAGGATCTTCAGGTTGAGCTGGTTCGGCCACCAGCCTCGGTTTCCGCCGCCGTACGTCGGGTGCGGCGCGCGATCGTGTGCGACGGGGCAGCCGCCCTGACTTGCCGCGCTCGACTCTCCTTGGCTCTCAGGGGTCGACTCTCCGGGCAGTGGCTGGTGGTTCTCAGACATCGGGGGATCCTTCCAGGACTTGGCGTGTCAGAGGAAAAGTCAGGTACTACGTACGGTGGAACAGTCGGCGCAAAGGCCCCAGTAAATGACCTCGGCCTCGTCGATCACGAAACCGTTGTCGTCGGCCGCGGTCAGGCACGGCGCATGGCCGACGGCGCAGTCGACATCCGCGATGACGCCGCACGACCGGCAGATGACGTGGTGGTGGTTGTCCCCGACCCGCGACTCGTAACGAGCCACAGAGCCGGATGGCTGGATGCGTCGCACCAGCCCCGCGGCCGTGAGCGCGTGCAGGCAGTCGTACACAGCCTGGTGGGACACCTCAGGAAGATCATTGCGCACGGCACCGATGATCGAGTCCGTGTCGGCATGCGGATGGGAGTAGACGGCGGTCAGCACGGCCAGCCGGGGACGCGTCACCCGCAAAGCGGCCCCGCGCAGCATCTGCTGCAACTCCAAGGTCGTGGGCACGCCCGAAGTCTCTCCTGCTTTCTGGAACTGGTCAAGAATCCGGGCCGGGGTGTCACCCCCGCGACCAGCAGCCCACCGAATCCCTGACTACCAAAGACAAGACGCGCGGTTATGGATTGAGGCCACAGGCAAGGAACACGACCTGATCAGTCGTGTCGACAGGTACAACGACAAGCCATCCGTACCCGGGCCCACGGTCGCTAGCGGAACCTGTGGATGCCGCCGGCGCGGCGGCTCAACACGACGAGGTCTTCAACGAGTTCGCAGGTCATCCCGAGGACTTTCCGCTCGGCAGGGGTTCTCGATCGTCCTCAAGGCCCTTACCTCGGCTGAGTTTTCGTCCGTAACCTCTGAACCAGGTCGTTCCGTTTAGTCAGCAGAGGAACAACGAGAGGAAGACTGGATGAGGGCCGACGAGCAGGAGGCGTTCAGGGAGTACGCCCTGGCCCGGAAAGCTGCGCTACTGAGGACGGCGTACCTGCTGTCCGGCGACTGGCATCGGGCCGAGGACATCGTCTCGACGTCCATGGTCAAGCTCTACACTTCGTGGCGCAAAACCAGCGCGGTCGAGCATCTCGACGCCTACGTACGACGGATCGTGGTCCGAGTCTGGCTCGACGAGACCCGACGGCCATGGCGTAGGGAGCATTCGTCCGCGGTACTTCCCGATCTGATGACGGGTGACTCCACCGCGGAACCGACGGCGCGCCGGGCCGATCTGCATCGTCTCCTCGCCCAGATGCCGGCGCGACAACGTGCGGTGCTCGTACTCAGGTTCTACGACGACCTGTCCGTCGAACAGACCGCCGGCATTCTGCGATGCAGCGAAGGCGCGGTGAAGACACTGACGGTCCGCGCACTCGATTCGATCCGGCGGTTGCTGCCTGCCGGTGTGACCACCCGCACCGAATATGAGGAGGCACCATGACCGAGAAGGACCAGATCCACACCCTACTCGCCGACCTAGCCGGCGAGGACCCGCCGGTCGACATCGACCTCGACCAGCAGATCCGCCTCGGCCGACGCCGCAACCGCTACCGCACGGCCGCCCTCTGCGTCACGGCCGTCGCAGTACCAGCCGTCCTCCTCGGCGGCATACTCACCCTTCGCCCCGACAACACTGGTTCGACAGCACCTGCCGCCACAACGAACTCCTCCCCGCCACTCCCGAACAGGACCGTGACGAAGCCGGACGTACAGTCGACGACGAAGTCGCAGGCACTGCGTGCTCAGGTGCTGAAGTTTATCCCGGAGATCAGGCAGACGCCCGGCGGACGTATCTTCGACATGGAGTTCGGTGACCCCATGGGCTCCATCCACGCAGGCGCCGACTGGATATGGCAGGAGCAGGCCAACCAGGTCACCATCTCAGTTGTGGTCGCTCGCCGCGGTACGGAGGCCCCGTGCGGCGGACCCAACCGTTGCACCCAGATCCGCACGCTCCCGGACGGATCGACCGCCTATCTGAGCACCTATATCGTCCCCAACAGCGAGGGGCATTCCTACGACGTCAGGCTCGACCGCCCGGACGGCACCAGCGTCAGTGTCAGCAGCAGCGCCTTAAAGCCCAAAGGCGCGAAACACGATGCCCCGCTGTCGCTCAACCGGGTCCTCGAGATCGCTCAGCAGATCACCGTCA
>JAWWOY010000229.1:0-4503 GCA_033851195.1 Kribbellaceae bacterium
GATGCAGGGTCAGCAGGGCCTCGGTCTCGCCCGGCGCCGCGTCGCCATGCTGAACAGCCGTCGCGTGCTGCTGTTCCTGTTCCTCCGGCCGGGTGGCGAAGGTGTTCTCCCGGACCAGCAGTTCCAGTCGGCCTTCGCTGCCGTTGAAGGCGATCCGGTAGCCCTCCCAAGGTGAGTACGCAGTGAGGTGATAGCTAAGTGAGGCGCCGGATGAGTACCGGACCAGAACCGCCATGTCGTCCTCGATGGTGATGCCCGGTCCGAAGACGTTCTGGTCCCGGTGGTACCCGTCCTCGTGTTCCGCATCCAGATAGAGCTCGCGCAACTTGTCCGACGCCGCGAGCTTGATCGCGAAGGGATCGTCCGCCGCTTCCGGTGAACCGTCGGCCCGCTCGTAGTCCCGGGCCAGGCCGCGCCGTTTGCCGTTGATGTCGCCGTAGAAGAAGAGTCGCCCATCGGCGTACACGGTGACTGGTTCGGAGTCCACCCACCAGTTGACCAGGTCGAAATGGTGGGTGGCCTTGTGCACCATCAGGCCGCCGGCGTTGGCCTTGTCCCGATGCCAGCGCCGGAAGTAGTCGGCGCCGTGCCTCACATCGAGCAGCCACTCGAAGTGGACCGACCCGATCTCGCCGATCGCACCCGAGGCGAGCACCTCGCGGACCTTCGCATGCACCGGGTTGTACCGGTAGTTGAACGCCACCCGGACCGATCCGGTCGCCTGCTCGGCAGCCGCGAGGATCCGCCGGCAACGCGCCGTGTCCGTCGTCATCGGCTTCTCTGTGACCACGTCGCAGCCCGCCTCGAGCGCGGCAACGATGTAGTCGTCATGGGTGCGGTCCATCGAGGTGACCACGACGACGTCGACCCGCTGCTCGTCGAGCATCTTGCGGAAATCCTCCGCCTTGTACTGCGGGATTGCGGAGTAGCCGTATCCCTCCGCAAGCCAGCGGTTGTGCACGCTCATCCGCGTCTGGTTGACGTCGCAGAACCCGACCAGCTCGGCGGTACCGGCGTACGGGCCGGCGAGAGCGTCGGTAAAGGTCTGCGCACGGGCACCGAGCCCGACAACGGCATAGCGGCGGCGCGGGTCGGCGGCAGGTGGCACAGTTGCTGCTCCTCGATCACGGACGATGGTTCGGGAAGATCCGGCAAGCGCTTGCCATGCAATCATGGCCAAGCTTGTCCGGACAAGTTAACGTCCATGCCGCGTCGCTACTAGGCCGCGGCCCGCTCGGTGGCGGCCTGAGCGACGCGTGGGCGATCAGGCAATGGCGGGTGAACCGAATTCGGGGCAGTTCCGTAGGTATATTCGACGGCGAGGGGGCGCGCGAAGGCGTAGCCATGGGCGCGGCGCGGTGGGAGTCGATCTTGTCGACCGTGCCAGGTCGTTTATGCCCCTGGTGAACAGCAATCAATGCTGGAGCGGCGTGAAGGCGTCGCTTGCGCAGTCTGGTAACCCGCTTCGCGGTCATGGAGGATACGTGGAAACCACCGAAGCTGCGGTGAGCGAGCGGGTCGGCGCTGGGTCGGTGTCGGAACAGTTCGCCGCGTCGGGTGCACGAGTGGCATTCCGCGCCGCGCCCTGGGCGCTCGTGGTCATCCTGCTGGTCGCTGCCCTGGCATGGGTCGACACGCCCGCGGAACAGATCGCCCGGTACGCCGCCTACTGGGTCGTCTGGGTGGTGCTGCCCGGCACGCTCCTGTACCGCGCGCTGCGCGGTAGCACAGGTAACCTGCCGGAGGATGTCGGCTACGGCTCGGCGGCGGGGCTGGCGTTCAATCTGGTTGCCTGGGCGCTCGCGGTCGGCGCGGGAGTGGGCAGTTGGCTGTGGGCCTGGCCGATTCCTGTCCTGGCGGCGTTTGCCGCGGTGCCCGCATTGCGCCGGTACTGGCGAATCGCGGATCCACGTCCGCTGCCGTTGCGTTGGTCCTGGTCTGTCGCCGCGGTGATGATCTTCACCGTCTGTCTGGTCGCCTTGACCCATTGGGCGCCCAATCCGTTGCCCCCGGCAACTCACTCGCTTTTCGGCGACATCTATTTCCACTGGGCCAACGCCGCGGAACTACGCCGTACGGTTCGTCCGACGTCGCCTCAGGTGGCCGGTGTGCCGCTGCAGTACCACTGGTTCTCCGATGCCTACAGGGCGTCGGCCAGTCTGATCACCGGGTTGCCTCTCGCCAGCATCATGCTGCGCCTGTGGGTCGGCCCGGTGGTGTTGACCAGCGTGCTGGTGATCGCGGCCTTGGCCCGACAGGTGAGCCGGGTGTGGTGGACGGGACCGCTCGCCGCGTTCATCGCCATAGCGCTCCAGGTGACGTCGATCTGGCCGCGGTTCGGCAACTACGTCGCGACTGTGGTGCCGTCGTACAGCCCCACGCTGACCTTCTCCATCCCCATCGTGACCGCCACCCTCGCGCTGTTGGTCGATCTCGCCCGCGGTCACCGGCTCGGGCGGGCCTGGGTGTTGCTCGGCCTTCTCCTGATCGTCTCGGCGGGCTCCAAGTCCAGCTCGCTGCCCGTGCTCGGTGGCGGGCTGGCGCTGGCTGTGGTGGCCACGTGGTTGCGGACCAGGCGCGCTCCGCGCGGATTGCTGGTGGCCATGGTCGGCCTCATCGCCACGCTGCTGGTGACAGCGCCGGCCCTGGCCGGCGGCAAGGCCGGCGCGGGAATCCAGCTGGGATCGACGTTCACCTTCAAAGGGCAGTACATCTCGGTGGCCGGGCAGGACCACGTCCCCGGGACCGGGGGCCTCCTGCCGCCCAGCATGTTCTCGCCGGTAACCAACGTTCGGCTGATCCTGCCGGCACTGGCGTTCTGCTTCCTGCTTGGTCAGGTCAGCAGGCTGGTCGGCTTCGCCCTGGTGCTGCGTCGCTCCACCCGTCGTGATCCGGCGGCATGGCTGTTGCTGGGGACCGCGATGGCGGGCCTGGGTGCCATGTTGGTGGTCAGCCATATCTCCAACGGGCAACCATACTTCTGGTACTCGGCGCTCCCGGCGGCGTCCGTGCTCTCCGCCTGGCTGCTCGCGGAGCTGAAGCCCGCGCGGTCGGGCCGCATCATGTTGGTCGGCGGCTTGGCGCTCGGCGCGGTCGTCGGCGCCGCGCTCCGGTTGTATGGCCCAGGCAGGGGGCCTGGCAACTGGAAAGACCACTGGCCTGCCCTGCTCGCCGAACCGGTCATAGCCCTCCTCGCGGTAGCGATAGCCGGCGCCGTCACCTGGTACCTGCTGCGGGCGCGATATACCGCGTTGGTCGGCGGTGGCCTAGCCCTGTTGGTCGCGGCCTCGATCGGCCTCGGCCTCAGCACGACTGCCCGGTATCTGCAAGCGCCGACCAAGGCCGCTCTCTCCGCCAAGCTGCCGAGCGCGGGCAGCAAAGGCTCGTTCTGGGTGACCGCCGACGAGATGCGCGCCGCCGACTGGCTTGCCCGACACGCACGGGACGGGGACTACATCGCCACGAACGTGCACTGCGAGATGGTCCACACCGACAATGAGTGCATCAACCGGTCCTTCTGGGTGTCCGCGCTCACAGAGCACCCAGTCGTGCTCGAGGGCTGGGCGTACCAGGCGGTGACACAAGCCAAGCACGGTCAGAACGGCCTGCCGTCGTTCCGGGCGCCGTCACCCGAGCCGGAGCGGCAGCGGATCAACGACGCAGTCTTCGGTGCGCCGACCGCCGCCGGCGTGGCGGAGCTCCGCGAGCGGTACGGCGCCCGCTGGCTGTACGCCGACGAACGTGCCAGCCATATCTCGTCAAGCCTCGGTGACCTGGCGCAGGTCCGCTACCGCGCCGGCACGGTGACCATCTACGAGCTGCCGCCAGCCTGACCACGGGGAAGAACGCCGCGCTCCGGCTGGCTGCCGGCGTCCCGGGTGACGACCCGAACCCGCAGCGCCTTGTCCCGGCCGTGGTAGGCCATCAGGTACTACTCCAGCTGGAGGACGACGCGGTGGCGAAAGCGGGGTTCACCTATGGAACAGGAACAGGAAGCCGACGGCGACGTCGGCCAGCCATGGATAGACCGGCACTGGGTGCTCGCCATCTGGCTCGTCTGCGCCCTTCCCGTGTTCCTCGCTCTTGTCGGGGCAGGCGCCTTTTACCTCGGGTTGGTGGTGTTCGGAGTGGCATTGCTTGGAGGGGTGCAGCATGAACGCGAGAGGCGGGATGCGGCGATCCAACGGGCTGCCGCTGCTGCCTACGTCGAACCCGTGATCCGGCGGGGTCACTGGACCGGCTACCCGCACGGTGGCCGCCATGTCTAACGACGACTTCCAGGGCCTGGTGGATAACGCCAATCGGATGAATCCTCACCACCACCGCCACCACGGGGTCGAGCTGCTCATGGCCGGGCTGGTCAGCGGCCTCGTGGCCGGTGCGGTCCAGAACCGGCAACAAGCCCGGGCCAAGGCCGAGTACGAGGCGCGGGCCCGTTACCAGGCCCGTTTCGAAGTCCCCAACGTCTATCGCCCGATCGACCTGGCGACCGGCCTGTACCAC
>JAWWOY010000240.1:0-3346 GCA_033851195.1 Kribbellaceae bacterium
TGGTGGCCTGTCACGAGCGCGCTCTGGTGATGCCTTATGCCCACGTCTGCGTGTCAGCTGCCGTGGCGTCAGAGCTACGGCAGGGTTGGGGGCTAGAGGCAACGATCATCCCGAACGGAGTGGACTCTGAGCGCTTCGCAGCCGCCGCGGCCAGTACGACGACCGCCGCGGCCGCGCGCGCCTCGTGGCGAGACAGGCTCGGCCGCTACGTCGTCACGGTAGGCGGGATCGAACCTCGCAAGGGCTCGCTGGAGCTGCTCGAGGCCTATGCGTTGCTACAAGCAACCGATCCGGACGTGCAACTGGTGATCGCGGGAGGCGAGACGCTCTTCGACTACCGGGATTACCGGGCAAGATGGGAGCAGCGGGCTGCCGAGCTCGCGGTGTCGCCAGTGGTTCTCGGTCCGGTCGATGACGAGGTGTTGCCTTCATTGGTCGCGGCGGCGGACGTCTTCGCCTTCCCCTCGGTCAAGGAAGGTTTCGGTCTGGCGCCGATGGAGGCACTGGCAGCGGGGGTACCGCTGGTGGTCTCCGACCTGCCGGTGCTGCGTGAGGTTTTCCGCGATGCCGCGTCCTATGCGGCCGGACCCGGCGTGCTGGCTGAGGAGTTGCGCGCGGCCCTCGACGGTCATGATGACGAACGGCAAGCAAGGGGACGCGAGCTCGCTGCGAGCTACACCTGGAAGGCGGCAGCGGCCGCTCATCTGGAGCTCTACGCCAAGCTGGCGACGACTTCCGCGAAGGAAAGTCCGCTCTAATGGTCACCGCTTCCGGAAGACAACCCAATGCATGGCGCAGTACATATACGCGCCCTCGCACGCGCCTGCGGCTATCCGGGCGACGTGGTACTCGACGCCGAGTGCGGACAGACCGGCGCCGACACCGAGGATCCAGACGAGGTAGTTGATCACGACCACGACGACGTACACCGCGACTTGTGGTCCGGCTGCGGCGTGTGAGCGGAAGTTGAAGGCCCGATTGAGCACGTAACTCAGCCCGAAGGCGCACGAATACGCGATGGTGATCGACTGCCACAGCGGCAGGTTCACCCACGAGTGCAGGACGGTGAGCAGCGTCAGGTCAACGCCGAAGGTGAACCCGTTGATGACCGCGAACCCGAGCAGGCTGGGTGGAATGACCTTGGAGAGTTCCCAGGGGAGCCGGCGAACGGCCGCGGACATCGCGCTGCTGAACCGCTCACCCCGGTGCTCGGCACGTGTCAAAGCCGTCTGCGACATGGCCCAAGTCTCCGGGGCAGCGTAATTCCTGCATTAGCTGGGGCCTGGCCGCGTTAATCTTCAGTCCGCGACGAGAGCTAATCAGTGAGGACGGATGGACACCTACAGTCTGAGCCAGACCGAAGCCGAGCGGCGGGCAACCTTGCTTGCGGTCGAAAGGTACGACGTGGCCGTCGACCTCACCGATCTGCCGAGCGGGCCAGAAGTGCGGTGCGTGTCGACGGTGACTTTCACGTGTCGGGAGCCTGGCGCAGACACGTTCGTAGACTGCGCCGCGCAGGTGGTGTCCGCCACGCTCAACGGCATCGCCCTCGCGCCCGCCGAGAGCGGCCGGATCAAGCTGCCCGACCTCGCCGCGCACAACCTGCTTCGAGTGGAGAGCGTGCAGACGAACACGACCACAGGTGAGGGCGTACACAAGGCCATCGATCCCGCGGACGGTGAGATCTATGTGTGGATGTGCTTCGCGCCGGACGAGGGACGATTTGTCTGGGCGTCTTTCGACCAGCCTGACCTCAAGGCCCCGCACGCGTTAACGGTGACCGCGCCTCGCGAGTGGACGGTCACCAGCAACTCCGGCGACCCGCACATCGAGGTGCTGGAGTCGGCACGCCGCTGGACGTTCCCCGACACCCCGCCGCTATCGACGTACAACATGGTCATCAATGCCGGCCCCTTCCACGAGGTCCGCCGTCAAGTCGGCGGTCACGATCTGGGCATCTACGCCCGTCGGTCCTTGGCGCCGGTGCTGGACCGCGACGCCGACGAGATCTTCACGTTGACGGAGCAGGGCCTGGGCTTCTTCGCGGACGTCTTCGGGATGCCGTTTCCGCAGCGAAAGTACGACCAGGTCTTCGTGCCTGAGTTCGGCGGGGCGATGGAGAACTACGGCTGCGTCACCTGGTCGGACGACTTCCTCCGCCGCGCAACGCCGACGCCCGCAGAGCGTGCCCTCCTCGCGAGGTACCTGCTCCACGAACTGGCGCACATGTGGTTCGGCAACATCGTCACGATGCGTTGGTGGGACGACCTGTGGCTCAACGAGTCGTTCGCCGAGTTCGCCGCCAACTGGGCCGCCACCCGGGCGACATCGCATACCGACGCGTGGGTAGGACACTTGGCCGGCGGAAAGCTCAGCGCCTACCTCGCCGACCAGGGACCTATCTCGCATCCGATCCGCCAGCCCATTCACGATGTCGCCGAGGCGTCGTCGATCTTCGACGCGATCACCTATCCCAAGGGCGCGTCCGTGTTGCAGCAGCTGATGACCTACGTGGGGGAGACGAACTTCTCAGCCGGCATGACCGCCTACTTCGCCCAGCACGCGTGGGGCAACACCACGTTGCAGGACCTGATTGACGCACTTACCAAGGCCAGCGGTCGCGACCTGGATGGGTGGCGCGCAGCATGGCTGGACACGGCGGGCACCGACCGGCTCGTGCTCGAGCGCGACGGCGACGGCTTCGTGCTGATGACCCACGGGCCCGGCGGTCGACCACGGCCGCAGTCGGTCGCTGTGGGCGCCTACCGCAGTCACCGGGACGGCCTGGAGCGCACGGCGCTCGTGAAGGTCGAGATAGAGCAGACCCGGACTCCCGTCGATCTTCCGCCTGGGGCGGACTTCTACCTCGTCAACGACGACGACCTCACCTTCGCCACCACAAGACCCGACCCCACGACGCGGGTTGCCTTCTTGTCGGCCGCTGCCGAACTGCCCACCGCCATCTCCCGAGGCGTCGCCACGGCGGCGGTGTGGGACATGCTGGTCACCGGCGAGGCAACCGCTGCTGAGGCGGTCCGCTGCATCACCGCTGTCCTTGCCGTCGAGACCTCCGATTCAGTGCTCGAGCCCTATCTCACCCTCGCCGCGGATATCGCTGAGCAGTGGGCCCCCGACACCCAGCGAACCGAACTCACGCAGGTAGTCGCCACCACCTGCCGGAACCTCACACGAGATACCAACCGCCGCCGGGTGGCGCTGCGCGCACTCGCCCGATCCGCGGCCGACCTCGACGACGTGGCCTGGCTCCAGACGGAGGCCGGTGACGACGTGGACCTGCAATGGCGGGCGTTGGTGCGAAAGGCCGAGATCGGGGGCGAGACTGCCG
>JAWWOY010000261.1:0-18630 GCA_033851195.1 Kribbellaceae bacterium
AGCACTCCGCATCGATGAACCTTCTGGAAGTCGCCGTACGGGAACTTGTACCTGCCCTTGTTGTCCTCGTCCTGTTCGTCGTCGATTCCGAGGTACCACCTCGAGTATTCGGCGAACCCGTGTTCGGAGATGAACTTGTTCTCCATCTCAGCGGTCGGCTGATGCTCACTCCAGTCGTCTCGTTCGTCCAGCACGACCTCTCCCGCTTCGACGAGGTCCTGGGCATGCGCATAGGCTCGTTTGTTCAGTGTGACGGACATCAGTGACTCTCCTAACTTTCTAGTCCGCAGTTGATCGATCTCTCCGAGCCGAACCGGCTCCGCTGTCCGCGGCCGCAGGGTGGATGCGCCCGTTCGCCTCCGAAACGTCGGCGCGGACCTTCGGCAGCGCTTCGGGGTGACGCTCCTGCAAGAACGCCAGCAACTTCTCGCGCACATCGCAGCGCAGATCCCAGTTGCTGGGCGCGTCGGCCGAGCTCACCAATCCTCGGACGACCATCGTCGAGGGCGTCGTGTCCACTACCTGCAGTACCCAGTCCTGGCCGTCCCACAGCGGCGACCGCTGGACCACGCGATACATCTCGGCGCGGAGCTCTTCGACCGGCACCGTGAAATCGACGTGCAAGACGATGCTGCCGAGCACCGTGGCCTCGTGCCGGGTCCAGTTCTGGAAGACGTTGGTCGTAAACCAGGAGATCGGCAGGATCAGCCGACGGTTGTCCCAGGTCCGGACCACGACATAGGTCAGCGTGATCTCGTCGACACGACCCCATTCGTCGTTCACGACGACGACATCGTCAATCCGGACCGGGTCGGTGATGGCGATCTGTAGTCCGGCGAAGAGGTTGGCGAGTGTCGTCTGCGCAGCGAGACCCGCAACGACACTGACCACACCGGCCGATACCAGGAAGCTCGCGCCGAGGGTGCGCGCCGGCGGAATGGTCATCACCGCCGCGGTGATGGCGACGAACACGAGGATCGCGATGATCACCCTGCGGAACAGCACGATCTGCGTCCGGATCCGGCGCGGTCGCCGATTGTCCTTGATGTCGACATTGAGGCGCGAAAGGGCCACGTCCTCGGCGACGCGGGTCAGCGCGATGACCAGCCACGTGACGGCAGCGATCAGAACCAGAACGAGGACATGGCGCCCGGTCTCGGTGAGCGCGCCGCCCAGTCCCGCGTACGGCAGGGCGAACAGGACAGTGACAGTGGTGAGCGTGATCCGGAACGGAAGCCTGCACCGCAGTTGGAGCGACCGCCAGACAGGCGAGGTTGAACGGGCCTGCTTGCGCCGCACCGCTCGCTGGATCGCGAACGCGACCAGCCACGCAACAATCACCGCGACGATCAGGGAGACCATCGGCTGGACGAACCGCGATGCTAGCTCCATGTTCGGCGGACGTGCGACGTGAGGCCGCCCGTGAGGCCGCTCTCCGCGGCGGCGGTCACGGTGCGTACGGACAGCGGTGTGGCGACGTCCTCCAACGACCGGCGCTCGGCATCGACGCCCCAGACGAATTCGATCAGCCCGCCGATCAGCATCAGGATCGAGGCGACGGCGTAGCCGACGAAGACGCGTCCCCGATCGCTGCCCGCACCGATCAGCGTTGCGAACAGCCATGGTGCGACGACTCCGCCGACCAGCACCGACATCGCGAAGAAGAACGCGATCGCCTGCGCGCGGAACTCGATGGGGAAGATCTCGCTCACGGTCAGATAGGCCGACGACGCCGCTGCTGAGGCGAAGAAGAAGACGATGCACCACAGCAGCGTCTGGGTGGTAGCGGTCAACACAGCCTCGTTGAACAGCCATCCCGTGACGAACAGCAGCACTGCGGCCACACAGTAGCTGCCGCCGACCATGGCCCGCCGGCCGATCGTGTCGAAGTACCGGCCGAGGAGGATCGGGCCGAGGAGGTTGCCGAGGGCAAACGGGAAGATGAAGTACGGGACCTTGTCAGCAGCGATGCCGTAGAAGTCGGCGAGGATCAGCGCATAGGTGAAGAAGATCGCGTTGTAGAGGAACGCCTGTGTCGCCATCAGGCTGAAGCCGACCACCGACTGCCGGCGATAGTCACGCAGGACCAGCCGCGCGAGCTCGGGGTAGCTGAGCTCACCCCGCGGGCTGAGCTCGATGGCGCGATCCTCGCCGACGGGCGCTAGTTCGACGCCCTTCGCTGCGACTTCTCGCTCGATCTCGTCGGCAATACGCTCTGCCTCCTCGGGCCGCCCGTGGGTGAGCAGCCAGCGCGGGCTCTCCGGGATGTGCCGCCGCAGCGGCCAGATCAGGATGCCGATGACGGGTCCGATCAAGAGGGCGAGGCGCCAGCCGAGGTCGACCCCGAACAGTTGCGGGTTGAGGAAGAAGACGTTCGCCCCCGCGCCGATCATCGCACCGAGCCAGTAGGTGCCGTTGACGGCAAGATCCGTCCGGCCGCGGTATGGCGCGGGGATCAGCTCGTCGATGGCGGAGTTGATCGCGGCGTACTCCCCGCCGATGCCGGCGCCGGCGATGAACCGGGCCACAGCGAAGAACAAGAAGTTCAACGAGAATGCGGTGAGCGCGTTGCCGAGCAGGTATATGCCGAGGGTCAGGATGAAGAGCCGCCGCCGCCCGACCTTGTCGGTCATCCGGCCGAAGAAGAGAGCACCGCAAACCTCGCCCAACAGGTAAAGACTCGCCCCGAGCCCTACCTGGGAGGAGCTGAACCCGAGGCTGCCCTGGTCTCGGAGCCGGTCGGCGATCGAGCCTGCGATCGTGATCTCCACGCCGTCCAGCACCCAGGTGATGCCCAGCGCGATGATCACCCGCCAGTGGAAACCGCTCCACGGGAGCCGGTCGAGCCGGGCGGGCACGGTGCTCCGGATCGGAGGTGGCCTGGGCTGTACGTCCCGCTGCGGCGTCACCGCAACACCTCCGCGTTCAACTCTTGGCGGCGAGTCTTGCGCCATGTCGCCCGGAGGGTGGCCACCCCCACGAGCGACAAGACAGCAAGCAGACCGACGGACAGCGCGGTGAACACCTCGACCTGCTCAGGAGTGGGCGAGGGCATGTATCCCCGCTCGAGCAATTGGTACTGCCAAGAGGAGCCGGTGAACAGGAACGTGAGCGCGAGCGCGATGCTGTGCGAGTAGTCCCACAGGGCGTGCAGCAAGGAGACCCACAAGTACATCCCCAGCAGCGCGCCGGTGAAACGGAACCGGCCACCACGCGCTTCGCGGAACAGCACTCCACCGAGTATCGCCGTCCAGAGCCCGTGCCCGAACGGCGTCAGCACACCTCGCACCAGTTCCGTGTCGACCAGTCCCGTCAACGACAGGCCTCGTACGGTGAGCAACGCGTTGAACGCGTAACCGGCCGTTTCAAACGCCGCGAATCCGAAGCCGACCGCCGCGCCCAGCACGAACCCGTCCCGGGCGTGGCGCCGCTGCAGGTGCCGAGTGACGAGAATGAGGGCGCCGAGCTTGACGGCTTCCTCGATCAGGCCGACGCCGATGAACAACAGCGGCGATGGCGAGAGGAGATAGGCCTCCAGAACGGCGGCCCCGAGCACACCAAGCAGCCCGCCCAGCACGAAGGCGGTGACGATCAGTTCGGCAGTGACATGTTGGTCCTTCCACCTCTCGAACGCCCACGCGACGAACGTGACCGGGACCAGAAAGCTGCCGAGCAGAATCAGGGTGGGAACGAGATTGGGGTTGGCGGTGAGCAGCGTGATGACGACACTCGCGACCCACAACGTCAAACCGACCAGGAAGATCTGCAGCCAGGCGCGCCTGGTCCGTGGACGTGTCCTATCGGTCGTCGAAGTCATAGTCGACTGCTTCCGTCCGCGTCCTCGCCGCCGACCGAACGGACGGCTGCTGCGTCGCTGACTGACATCGCGACTGTCCCGACGCAAGTCTGCGGCCCCTAGCCGATGGCAGGAACTGCCCTGTGCTCGCGTGCCATGTTCAGAATCACCCGGCTGCCGCCAGCCGCGCATCCCCTAATCACGGGCTTGTGATGATTGCGGATCTCCTGCGGTCGAGCTGAGGGAAAGCGAGTTCACGGAAGCGATCGAAATCGCATCAGCGTGACAGCCTCCTGTTCCGTGAATCAATGGTCTGACCCAGCGTCGCGAACCCGTCACCGAACCGGCATCCCGGGATCACGTAGCCCGGGTATCCACAGATGGTTGATCCACCCGTCTACAGCATCATCGGTGGGTCCGCCACCGAGGCGGCGGCACACGTGACAAAAGGCGCCGAACCCCAACCCCGGGCCGAGAGCGAGCGCGTCCGAACCCATTCACCGGCACAGCGACCCGCCTTCGGTTGGGGCAGCCTGACCGAGGCCGAACTCCGAGTCGCCCGACTGGCCGCGAACGGACTCACCAACCGCGGCATCGCCGACGAGCTGACCCTGTCTCCGCACACGGTGGAATCTCATCTGCGGCACGCGTTTCACAAGCTCGACCTCCGGTCCCGCGTCGAACTAACCACCCCGTTCGTCGGTCCCTTGTTCCCCGGCGTGTCGCCCATCATCGGTCCCGATATCCCTTCTGACTGTCTACCCCGGTACGACGATCTGGGCCGTCGGCACATGCCGATCCCCCGACGAAACCGGCCGGGGAGCTGGGACAGCCGGCAGGATCACCGGCGGCGTCCCCTGGCTGTGGGCATTAGGGACCGATGAACGGCGACACGCCGGGGAACAACGGACCGACGAATGGGGGTGTCGGGACGATTGGCGTGCTGGCGGATGCGGGGGAGCGACGTCCAGAAGTCGGTCAGCGCTCAGCAGGCAGGAGGTCCTTCTTGCTGACGGTCAGGAAGCTGACCAACGCGAGGATCGCGAACAGGAACAGCGCGCTGGTCCCGGTCGTCCCGAGGCCCAGCCCACCGTCGGCGGGCGCCTGCGAAAGGTAGTCGCCGATCGAGGCGCCGAGCGGCCGGGTCAGGATGTAGGCGATCCAGAAGGACAGCACCGCGTTCAGGCGGAACACGTAGTGCGCAACCGCGACCAGGCCGATCACGCCGCCGAAGATCACGGCCGACACCAAGTAGCCCAGGCTGAATGTCTCGGCGACCAGGTCCCCGGCGGCCGTGCCGAGCGCGAAGGTGAACAGGATCGTCAGCCAGTACCACGCCTCCCGGCGGGTGGTGATGATGCTGTGGATCGAGAGCGTCCCCTCGCTGTTGTACCAAACCGCGAAGGTGATCGCCAGAGCGACCGCGAAGACAGCTGTCGTCGCCGCCAGCGGTATGCCGAGCCCGTCGGTGAGGTTGTCGGTGATCAGGGTGCCGGCCACGCTGATCAGCACCACCACCAGCCAGTAGAGCGCCGGGACGTAGCGCCGGGCCCGGAACTGGAAGACCAAGGCGACCACGAGCATTGCGCCGACAACCGCGGTGGTGGCGGTGAGACCGAAGCCCAGCGTGGTGTTCAAGAAGTCGGCGGCCGTCTCGCCCACCGTCGTACCGAGCACTTTGATGAGCCAGAAGTAGACGGTCACCTCGGGGACCTTGCTCAGCATCAGCCGGCCCCGTGCGGTACCGCGAGATTGCGTCATATCAGTCGTCATGGCGTCGAGACTTGCAGTTCCCACCTGCCAGTAACCTGACTGCATCTCAAGATGACGGAAGGTCGAGCTCGAACCGCCCGTGTCCGGTCGCGACAGCAGTCACCCGGCCACCGACAGACCCGGCCAGCCGGCGCGCCAGGGCCAGCCCCAGCCCCGCGCCGCGGAAGATCTTCTCGACGGACTCCGGGGCCACCCCAGGACCGTCGTCCTCCACGATCAGGACTACGCGCCTGCCGTCTCGCCGGGCACCGAGACGCACCTGACCAGGAGCGTGCCGGAGGGCGTTGTCCACCAGCGGGGACAGCGCCGCGCAGACGACGGCCTGAGGTGCGGCGATGCCGAGCGGCTGCCGAGGACGGTCGACCCGGACGGAAGCCTGCGCCGCGGCCGTTGACGCCAGCACTGTCTCCAGCACGGTTCCGGCGTCGCAGTGTGCTTCGCCGTCCGGTGAGGACCGGGCGACCTGCAACATCGTCCGGATCGCCGTTTCCATCCGTACGGTGGCCGCCACGATCGCCTGCAATGATTCGTCCTTGGCAGCCAGGTCGGCCGTGACGGCCAGTTGCGCCTCGGACCTGATCACCGTCAACGGCGTACGCAACTCGTGCGCGACCTCGTCGGTCAGTCTGCGTTCGGCCCGCAGCGCCGACGCGATGCGATCCAGCATCCTGTCCAGGGTGCCGCCCAGCTCGGTGAGCTCGTCGACCGGTGGACCGAGGTCGAACCGCCCTTGCAGATCATGCTCCTGCCAGTCGTCAGCCCGCCGTACCATCCGGTGGACCCGCCGCAACGCATGCCGGGCCGCAGCCCACGCCGCCAGGCCCGCGGCTAGCACGATGAGTGCACCGAGCACGAAGGTGAGCCACAGCCCGCGCCGTTCGGACCGCTCGTACGGCGTCAGGTCCAGCCCGGCGACCACCACAGCGATGTTCTGACCAGAGCTGGCTATCGGCCGAGCCAACAGCCGGGTCTGCCCTCCCACTACCAGGGTCCGCTCGGTGCGAAGCCCTTTCAGTTGGTCGATGTCGTGCTGCAGCCCGACCGGGACCGTACCGTCGATGGTGCGGCCGGCAGCATCGAAGACCCAGACGTTCTGGTCCAACGAGTCGGCCGGGGTCTCCAGCACCGTCGACCGGCCGTCCACCAGCTGTACCGTCGCTGCCACCGCGTCGGTGCGCGCCCGTAGCAGGTCAACCGATTCCGACCGGGCAATCCGGCCGAGCAGCAGTTGCACCCCGAGCGAGATCGCCGCGACGGCCAGCGCCGTCGCCAACGTCGTGACCAGGACAAGCCGGCTGCGCAGGCCCGGCCGGTAGCCCATCCTCACCGCCACACGTAGCCGACTCCGCGGACTGTCTCGACGCCCGCGGCCGCTCCCGGGAACCGGTCGAGCTTGCTGCGGATCCGGCGGACGTAGGAATCGAGGGTGTTCTCGTGCACGGTGGCTCCGGTCGGCCAGGCCGCGGCGACGAGCGCATGCCGTCGTACCACCTGGCCCGGCGCGCTCAACAGGCGCGCGAGCAGGCGGAATTCCGTGGGCGTCAACTGCACGGAGTCGCCCGCCAGAGTGGCCACATGTTGCTGCGGGTCCAGCGCGAGCTCTGTGCCGGCCCCTTTACCGGCCCCCTTACCGGCGCTGCCCTGGACCGGACCCCGGCGAGCCAGCACCCGGATCCGCGCCAGCAACTCGGGCAGTTCGAAGGGTTTGGTCAAGTAGTCGTCGCCGCCGGCCTCGAAGCCGGTGATCTTGTCGTGCACCCCGTCGAGTGCGGTCAGGAACAACACAGGCGCCGCCAATCCACCCGCCCGCAACGCCAGGCAGACATCCCGCCCGTCTGCGTCCGGCAGGCCGATGTCCAGGACCACCACATCCGGTCCGGCGGCGGGAAAGTCCCGCGCAGCCTCGTGGCCCGACCTGCCCAGTACGACGGAGTGGCCGTCAGCGCGGAGCGCCCGCGCCAGTACCGATCGCAGTGCGGCGTCGTCCTCGCACACCGCGACGGTCAGCACTGATCGGGCGGCGGGTCGAGCCGGTACCCATGGCCTCGCAGGGTGGAAAGCTTCGGCAGCCGCACGGGGGCCGGTCCCGCGCCGTCGGCGGCGAGCTGGAGACGTCGCCGGAGCGAGGCCATCGTGACATCCAGGGTCTTGGTGGACCCGAACCAGTTCTCGTCCCACACCTTGGCCATCAACTCCTCCCGGGACACGGCGACGCCGGCGTTGATCACCAACATCTCGAGCAGCTCGTATTCCTTCGGCCGCAACGACAGTTCGACGCCGGCCACCGTGCACCGGCGGGCCGCACCGTCGAGGGCCAGGTCTGCCACGACGACGGGCTCCCTGGTCCGTACCTCGCCCCGGTGCCGCAGATGGGCGCGGAGCCGGGCCAGCAGGACAGTCAGGCTGAAGGGCTTGACCAAGTAGTCGTCCGCGCCCGCGTCGAGCCCGGCGACGATGTCGATCTCCTCGCCCCGCGCGGTCAGGATGACCATCAACAACTCGGGGAACTCGGCCCGGAGCCGACGGGCGACGTCGATGCCGTCGAGGTCGGGCAGCCCGAGGTCCAGGAGGACGACCTCGGGCTGGTCCCGTCGGGCCGCCACCAGCCCGGCCCGGCCGGTGCGGCACCAGACCGACCCGTACCCGTTGCCTTTCAATGCGCGATCCAGCAGCCGGCCGATAGTCTCGTCATCCTCGACGATGACCACCGTCTGCCGCTCCCCAGTGGTTCTCACGAGGCCGACGCTAGGTCCGGCTTGCTGAGCAAACGCTGAGAGGTCAGAGCTCGCGCAACTCCTCCACCGGCGGCCGGGTGGAGCGGCGGGCGCTCAGCAGGGCGCCTGCGAGGATGGCGGCAATCGCCACCAGCACAGTCATCGACAGGTAGGGCCACGGGACCGCTATCGCCGAAGGTGGCGGGTCGAAGACCCCGGTCAGGACCTTGACCAGCATCCGCGACAGCAGCCATGCGATCAGGCCACCGCCGGCGAGTCCTCCGGCTGTCACAACGGCCGCCTCACTGAGGACGAGACCCCGCAACTGCCGGCGACCGGCACCCAGCACGCTGGCGATGGCGAAGGCGCGTCGGCGCTCTGCCAGTCCGAGCGCCAGCACCAGACCACCTGCGCCGGCCGCGATCAGCACGGCGAAGGCGAGCTCGAACTTGGTCAGGCCGGACAGGTCCACCGAGGTCAGGCTGGAGCCGACCAGTGACCTGCTCTGCGTCAGGTCGGAGACTTTCGCCGTCGCCCCGAGTTGTTGCTGCAGACGGCTCGCGACCTGTTGCTGGCCTTTACCACCGGTATCGACCAGGAATGCACCGACAGCGTTGCTTTGAGTCGCGCGGGCCACGTAGTCGGAGTTGGCGACGAAGAAGCTGTCATGCGGCGCCGTCGGGAACTCCTTGACGATCCCCGCGTAGTGGAACGGAACCGTGCGGAACGCCTTGGTCCTGCTGTCCTGCAGCCGCAGCTTCAGCAGGTCGCCTGGCGCCAACTGGAAGTCCTTGACGGTCTCGTCGCTGACCAGGATCGAATCCGGTTGCGTGGCCAGCTTGGCCATCAACTGCCGGGCTGTGCCGCCCACGAAGTAGGCGTCCTGCAGAGCCGTGGCCGAGGTGATCGACGACGGCCGTACGCCGTACAGGTCCTGCAAGTCGGAGCCGACGTAGGCGAAGCGGTGCTGTACCGGTTCGACATGCTCGACGCCGGCGACGGCTGACAAAGCCTGTCCGGCATCCGGCCCGACCACCACGCCGGGCGATTGGGTGACCGTGACGTCGGCGCCGTTAGTGAGCAGTGCGTCCACCTCGGCTTGCTGCCGGTACGTCGAGTTGAAGGTTGCGGTGGACACCGCGAAGGAGATCGCCAGCGCTAGTAGCACCACCGAACGGACAAGCGGGCGACGTTGCCGCGACATGCTCGCCGAGGTCGTCGCCGCAAGCGTCCCGGTCAGCGGGCGCACCAGCCAGGTCAGGGGTTTGCGTCCATGGGCCAGGGCGAGCGCGGCCAGCCGCCACAGCAGCAACGCCCCACCGATCCAGAGCAGAGCTGGACCGAAGAATGCCCAGTAGGACACCGAGATGCTGGGCACCCCTTCAGGCGCGAGCACCAGCGAGTAGTTGTTGCCGCTCGATGCCCAGAACACCAGCAGCGAGGCAGCCAGCAGCACGAAGTCCAGCCCGAGCCGCATCCACAGTGGATTCGTCACCCGCCCGATCTGCTGGCGCGCCTCGGTGACCGTACCGGTCCTGGGATCCCGCAGGACCGGCACCAGGACCGTTGCGGCGGCAACCAGGAGACCGGCCGCGAACGCGATCCCGAACCACAGCAGACTTGACGCCCCGGCACCGAACGCCACCCCGCCGAACGCCACTCGGCCGACCACGGCTGCGACAGCCAGCCCCAGCAGGCCACCGGCGAGACCGACGACGCCGGCCTCCATGGCCGCGAGTGCGATCACCTGACGGGCTCGCAGACCACGGACCCGCAGCAGGGCTTGCTCCCGCCGTCGGCGGCCAGCCCCCGAGCCGGCCAGCGCCGCGGTCAGCAATGCCGCGAGTACCGCCCCTGGCACCCCCAGGAACAAGAACAAGATCTGCGCGTACGACGCGTCGCCGCGGGCCGCGTCGAGGGCAGCGCCGAGGTTGTTGCCGACAATGCCACCGCCGGCCAGCTTCGCCTCGAGATTGTGTGCGGCAGAGACGACCGAGGTGAACGCGGCGGCCGGACTGTGGGGCAACGGCGCGTTCCGGTGGACGTGTACCTGGGTCTTGACCGCCGCGGGGTCAGCGGCCGCAACCGGCGCCATCAACTGGTCGAAGACGTCGGCGGGTAGCAGGACGACGTTGTCCGGCGGCGCGGAGGGCTGCGATTGCGACGGTGCACCGACCTTCTGGAACAGCGAGTCCGCCTGCGGCAGATCGACGATGCCGGCCACCCGAACCTTCGCCGGTGCACGGCCAGGCAGACCGACGGTCAGGGTGTCACCAGGCGCCGCGTGCAGATTGGCCGCGGTCTGCTGGGCGAGCAGCACCCCGTTCTCCGCCCCTGACAACTGCCGGATCACTCCTGGGAACGTCGTACGGTAGTCCGCTGGCAAGCCGAGCACGACCCCGGGGCCAGTGGTCTGGGTGGTGCCGGCAATCGTGGCCTCGAGGCCGGTACTGCGCCCGAACTCGACAGCTGCGGCCGACCCCACACCAGGCGTCGTACGGATGGTCTGGAGTATCGCGGCCGGGTCACCGCCGGGCTGGATCTCGACCTGCCAGTCCACCGCGACGGAACTCATCGCGCGAGATGTCATCGTCGCCTTGGAGGCGGTCAGGAAGGCCCCGAGGGCAGCAATCAGCGCGACCGACAATGAGATACCGGCCGCGGTGGCGAGCAGTCTTCCGCCACGTCTGCGTAACAGCCCGCCCAGCCAGGTGGCGATCACGCCACACCTCCTGTCACCGGCACGAACAGCCGACCGTCGCGCATCTCCCACTGGTCTTTCAGCCGGGCGCCGATGCCCGGGTCGTGAGTGGTCACGACGAGGGCGGCGCCGGTTTCGTCCGCCGCGTCGAGCAACACGTCGATCACGTGCTGCCCGGTGCGATGGTCGAGTTGCCCGGTCGGCTCGTCGGCGAGCAGCAGCCGGGGCCGCAGGGTCAGCGCCCGAGCCACGGCCGCCCGTTGCGCCTGACCTCCTGACAACGTCTCGGGTAGCTGGTCGGCCAGGCCGGCGATGCCGACGACCTCCAGCGCTTCCACCGCCCGCGCCGCTGCGGTGGCCTCGTCGGTCCCGGTCAGTACGGCGGCCAGCATCGTGTTCTCCAGTACGTCGAGGGCCGGCAGCAGGCTCGGTCCCTGGAATACGACCCCGATATCGCGGGAGCGCGCCGTCGGGGTCGCGCCGAATTCGGGCCAGCTGACCTCGCCGCTGGTCGGCGTCTCCAGACCGGCGAGCAGGTGCAGCAGGGTGGACTTGCCCGACCCCGATGAGCCGGTGATCGCGATCCGGTCCCCTACCAGGACCTCGCAACTGGAGCCGTGTACGGCCACCACGGCGGCATCACCGTGCCCGAACGTGCGGGCCGCGTCGTGACAATGCACGAGCCTCATGCGGAGATCCTTCCGTCTTGTAGGTGGATGACCCGGTCGGCGATCTTCATCACCTGCGAGCTGTGGGTGACCACGAGCACGCCCTGGCCGGCAGTGGCCCGGGACCGGATCAGCTCGAGCACCAGCTGTTCGGTCCGCCCGTCGAGCTCACCGGTCGGCTCATCCGCCAGCAGCACGTCGGGGTCGTTGCTCAGAGCAACAGCAAGGCCGGCCCGGGCCAGTTCGCCACCGGACAACTCCGGCGGCACCGCGCGGGCACGCTCGGTCAGCCCGACCTCGTCGAGCAGCCGGTCGGGCGACCGGGACGCCTTCGACCCGGCCGCTGCCTGGGCCAGCCGGATGTTGTCACGGATGGTCAGGTGGGCAAGCAGGTTGCCGGACTGGAGCAGGATGCCCAGCCGCCGGCTGCGGATCCGCGCCCGGACCGCCTCCGGACGGTGACTGATCTGCTCGCCGCCGACGGTCACGAATCCACCGGCCGGCTCGTCCAGCCCGGACAGGCAGCCCAGCAGCGTCGACTTGCCCGAGCCGGACGGGCCGACGACCGCGACCGTCTCCCCTCGACCGACCCGCAGGCTGACCCCCCGCAGTGCGAGCGTCTCCTCGTCGCCGGCCCGGAAGAAGCGGTACAGCTCGCTGCAGCGCAACGCATCGGCCGACATCCCAGGCATCACAGGCATCCCAGGCATCCCCGGCATCACAGCCACCGGACCGAGTCGGACACGATCTTCCACGGGTCGACGTTGTCGGCGTTGGTGGGGCCGGACAGTGTCAGCGTCAGCTCCCGGCCGCCGCGGAAGTAGATGTACTGCTCGAAGGCGTCGCGAACCACCTTGCCGGTGACGGCGTCCGGCGCGGAGTCGCCCTGGTAGGTGACCAGGATGACCTTCCCGGCGTTCCGCGACACCTCGGTCACCTTGCCCATCGCGAACTGCGGTACCTGCGCCTTCAGCGTCGGCACCACCGAGGCAGTGACCGACTGGACCGTCGGTGCGGTCGAGGCGGCTGACGGTGTCACCTGGATACCGTTGAGCTTGTCGTTGAAGGACGTGGTCGCCTTGCTGGTGGTCCGGGCCCAGCCCTCAGGCACCTTCACCGACAACCCCGTGCCCGGCGGTTGGAAGGCGACGTACGCCTGGTTGTCGGGGATGTCGCCGGGCGGGTTCGATTCCGTCGCTACCGGCTGGGTGGGCTTGGTCGGCGTACCGGGTGCCGACGTCGTACTGGTCTGCGGGCTTGGCGTTGTTGCCGAGCCGGTCGGCGTGGGCTGGCTCTGGGCGGCACCGGTGGGGGTGCCACTGCTGCAGCCGGCCGAGAATGCCGCGACAGCAACAAGGCCGACGAACAAGGATGCGGTCTTCATCTGGTCCTCCCGAGGTCTTGCGAGGTCTTGCGAGGTACGTGTACGACGCTAGGGAGAACCGGGTTAGCGTCAGGCCGGTGGCAGGTTAGACGCGGGCAAAGCTCTCCCCAGCGGCGGCTCGCGGCGGCTGCGCACGGCGATGATGGGGACATGAGACGCCGGGTGAGCAGGGTCGCCATCGTGGCGGTGGCGGTGGCGCTGGTGCTGCTGGCGGTACCGTTCGCGGTCGGGATCCGGATCTCCTTCCTCGCTGACGAACGCACCGAGCTGGAGCGTGCCGCACTGGCCGCGGCAGTCCGGGTCGGGCCGGAATTCGCCGCCGGCGACCCGGTCGAGCTACCGTCGCCGTCGACCGACGGGCAACTGGCCGTGTACGACCTGGCCTTGAACCGGCGCGACGGATCGGGCCCACAGACCGGGGACCCCGTGACCCGCAACGCACTCACCGGGGTGGTTACCCAGGGAACCAGTGCGGGCGAGCTCGTCGTGGCCGTGCCGGTGACCACCTCCGAGCGCGTCGTCGGCGTGGTCCGTGCCTCGTCGCCGGTCCGGGACGTCTGGGACCGGATCCTGCTTGCCTGGCTCGCCCTGATCGGCGTTGCTCTGCTGGCGCTCGGCGCCGGCGTGCTGATCGCCGTCCAACAGGCGCGCGCGCTGAGCCGGCCGCTGGAGTCACTCGCCGGCGTCGCCCGCTCGGTCGCCGCGGGCGATCTGTCCGCCCGCGCCGCCGGTAGCGGGATCCCGGAGATCGATGACGCGGCCAAGGCACAGAACGTGATGGTCGAACGTCTCACCGCGATCCTGGACCACGAACGCCACTTCGCTGCCGATGCCTCGCACCAACTCCGCACCCCACTGGCAGGGCTCCAGCTCAGCCTGGAGTCCGCGGTCCAGGACCCGGCAGCGGATCTTCGCGCCGCTCTCGAGGACGCGTTGCGCCAGTCCGGACAGCTCCAGCAGACAGTCGAACAGGTCCTTGCTCTTTCGCGGCTGGCACCGCAGGGCCCACAGACCGACCGCCTCGGCACGGTCGGCGCGTTGCTGGCCGACCTGCGGCATCGCTGGCACAGTCCGCTCGCCGACCAGGGCCGCCGGATCGACTTCGTCGTGACGGACTCCGCCCACCTGAAGGTTCCGCTGAACGCCTGCCAGCAGATCCTCGACATCCTGGTCGACAACGCCCGGGTGCACGGTCATGGCACGGTTCGCGTCACCGCCAGGGACACCTTGGGAGCAGTCGCGATCGAGGTAGCCGACGAGGGCTCCATCACCGGTACGGCGGACCTGTTCCAGCGCGGCGTGAGCCGTCAGGCCAGGCCCGGGATCGGCCTGGGCCTGGCCCGCGACCTGGCCGAGTCGCAAGGTGGCCGCCTCACGCTGGTGAGCGCCGGCCCGGCCACGTTCGGCCTGTTGATGCCCGAGGTCGGGGACAACCAGGAGATGTGACTGGTGGGATCCCGGACTTGTTAGGTAAGCCTCACCTGTTCTATGGTCGGCCGAGCAGGTGTTTTCTCTTCTCTTGGAGCAGTGATGTCCGGTTCACAGATCGCCATGCTCGGCGCCATCGCCGGCTTCACCATCTACCTCGGCCTCCCGCTGGGGCGGCTGCGCAATCCGGCGCCACGCCTGAAGGCCGGCCTGAACGCGGTCGCGATCGGCATCCTGCTGTTCCTGCTGTGGGATGTCCTGAGCCAGGCCTGGGAACCGACCGATGTCGCTTTGAGCGCCCACCACTGGGGAACCGCGGCTGTCAGCGGTCTGGTGCTCTCGGCCGGCCTCGCCGTCGGCCTGGCCGGCCTGGTCCGCTACGACCGGTGGATGGCCCGACGCAACGCCCCGGCGGCACCAGGATCGTCCGAAGGCCCCGGCGCCGCGGCGGTGACCGAAATGGCCCGCAGCACTGCCGACCCGGCAACGCGTCTCGCGCTGATGATCGCCGTCGGCATCGGCCTGCACAACTTCGCCGAAGGCCTGGCCATCGGCAACTCCGCCGCTCGGGGCGAGATCTCCCTCGCAGTCCTGTTGATCGTCGGGTTCGGGCTGCACAACGCCACCGAAGGTTTCGGCATCGTCGCCCCGCTCGCCGCCGCCGGAAACCGGCCGTCCTGGGGCACGCTGGCTTTGCTCGGCCTGATCGGCGGCGGCCCCACCTTCGTCGGCACCCTGGTCGGACAGCGCGTCGTCAACGACACCCTGTCCGTCGCGTTCCTCGGCCTCGCCGCCGGCTCGATCCTCTACGTCATCATCGAACTGCTGGCCGTCGCCCGGCGCGCCAACCTGAAGGAACTCACCACCTGGATGATCCTGCTCGGCCTCCTCCTCGGCTTCGCCACCGACGCCATCGTGACCGCGGCCGGCGCCTGAGGCCGGCGCCTGATCAGGCCAAGTACAACCCGGCCCCGACCAGGAGCGCCCAGGCCAGGCCGGCGATCAGCAGCACCCGGTCCCGGAAGATCTCGTGCTCCGGCATCTCGCCGCGACCGTTCGAGACCAGCAGCCCGTACCGCAGCAGTCCGGTGAGGAAAGGGACGAACGACACGGTCAGCAACTGCCGGACGACGTCGCCGCCCAGGTACTGAAAGGCCCAGAGCCCGTAAGACATGGAGGTCCCGAGCAGGGCGAGCGTCGTCAACTGGTCCAGCCAGGCCGAGGAGTAGGCAGCCAGCACCGGTCTGCTCCTTGCGTCAGGCCTTGCATCGGACCCTGCATCGAGCGCGATGCTCTTCCGCTCGGCTTGCCGCTTCCCGGCAACCAGGAAAAGTGCTCCGAACAGCGAGACCGCCAGGAACCAGCTCGACAGTGGTACCCGGGTCGCGGTGGCGCCGGCGGCCGCCCTGAGCACGAAGCCGAGCGCCACCAGGATCACGTCCACGACAGCCACGTGCTTGAGGCCGTAGACATACAGCAACTGCGCGACAAGATAAGCCAGCCCGATCACGAACGTCGGTACGCCGAGGAGCCCGGCTGCTGTCAGTCCGGCCAATCCTGCGGCGATCCCCCAGACCCGAGCCGCAGCCGGGCTCACCGCACCGGCAGCCACCGGCCGATACCGCTTCAACGGATGACGCCGGTCGTCAGGCGCATCCCGGACATCGTTGAGCGCGTAGATCGCGATGGACAGCAGGATGAAGGCGGCAGCGGCACCCGTTGCCCTGAGCAACGCCAGCGGCTGGTTGATCACCCCGGCCGCGACCGGCGCCGCGAAGAGCATCAGGCTTTTGTGCCATTGCTGCGGTCTGCTGAGCCTGAGCAACGACCGCAGCCGGGACGGCGTGGCCAGTCGGCGCAGTTCCGGCGCCGGTGGATTCCGTAGCTCCGTCACCGCGACACCACGTAGAAGAAGTCGCGCTGGTCGTCGTGGAGATAGCGGTCGGCCGGGGAGTTCATGGACCCCAGCAGCCGCCTGCCGGTGATGCCGCCCTTCGCGGTCTGCTGCTCGATGTTGAAGCTGACCATGTACGAGTGGATGTCCAGCTCCATCCCCTCCTGGATCCCCGCGTGCTGCATCGCGGTGGCCAGCGTGGCCAGCGTCAGCCCCTGCCCGCCGATGTAGATGAGGTTGCCTCGGGCATCGGTTCCGATCCCCGAGCGCCAGGTGTACTGGAACTGGCTGCGGGCCGTGCCCCAGTTGCCGTGCGCGTTGCCGGCCAGCCCGGCGACGAGCTGCCCACCGGTGAGCAGCACGTCCAGGTTCTGCCGTACCGCCACCACCTGCGGCGTCATCCGCACGGTCTTGTTCCAGCTGCCGACCTGGGCGGAGCCGTCGCGGTTGATGACCAGGGACGCACGTCCGTCGACCAGCGGGACCGCGGCAGCCTGCGGCGTCCACCAACCGCCGTGCGAATCCTTCATCTTGAAGCCGCTGTTGAAGACGGCGACCAGTTTCGAACGGGCACTGGCCGGTACGGAGTACCCGGCCGCGGACTTCATCCCGACGATCGGCTCCCTGGTGCCTGGCATCAAGTGCAGAGTGTCGGCACCTGATGGGATCAGGGCCGCCCCCACAGTGACCGGCAGATGGCCAGAATCCGGGCGGAACCAGCTCGTCCAGAGCAGGGCCCGACCCTTCGCGTTCTGCCGGACGGGGGTCCAGCTGCCCTCATGCGCGAGCGGCCGGACGCCCGGCAGCAAGGTGATCGTCGGCAGGTTCGCACTGCTCCCAGGCTTGAGCGAAGTCGCGGGGATCGCCGTGACGTCCTTCGGAGTCCCGGTCACGGGCGGCGCCTGGCGTGAGTACTTCCAAGTCTCGATCGCGTCGATGATCCCGCCGCCACCGTGGTCGCGGACCCACTCGACCGACCTGACCGAGAAGGGCGCGTTGCCCGGATACAGCAGCGCCCGGACATAGGAGACCGTCGGTACTACGAGTAACACGCAGAGCACCAGCGCGATCCGGCCCATCCATCGTCGGCGGCGAGCCGTCTTCGGAGACTTGGAGCGTGAACGCTTCATATCAACAGTAGAACGATTGTCGCCTGAGAGAGCCCTGAGAGAAGACGAGTCAGCGCAGGCCGGATGGGAGTACCCGGGCGGGCAGCCGACGCAGCAACCAGACGACGAATTTCATCGGACGCGGCACCCAGACCACCGTGCGCGGGCCGCGCAATGCCTGGGCGACGTGCTTGGCCACTTTGTCGGGCGTGGTCCACAAAGGTGGCCGATCCAGCCCTTCCGTCATCCGGGTGGCGACGAACCCCGGACGGACCACCAGCACCCGCACTCCGGCCACAGCGGCCTGTGGAGCCAGCAGCACGGCCGTCGAATCCGCCAACTGTTTCCCCAACGAGTACGCCAGGATCGATTGCCGTGGCCGAGCCGCAGCCGCGGACGAGAGCAGCACCAGCTGACCGGAGCCCGCTTCGCTCATCCGGGAGGTCAAAGCTTGCACGAGGACCGCGACAGCCAGTCCGTTGACGACCAACCCGTCCTTGAAGGATTCCTCGGACATCGCCCCCACCGCGATGACGGCCAGGCCCAGCTGATGATCCGCGGTCAGATGCTCCAGCAGTCCATCGATCCCGTCCGCCTGGAGCGAAGCGTCGTACTGGGTGGTGGAGACCTGGTAACCGGCATCGCGCAACTGGTCGGCGTTGCGCCACAGTACGTCGCTCGGCCGCCCGGCCAGTACGACGCGACGCGGCGGCGGCCCGAGCAGTTCGACCAGGACGGCCAGGCCGATCTCCGAGGAACCACCAACCAGCAGGGCTGTTCCGAGCCGCGGGTTCATGCCAGCAGCCCCAGCCGCTGAGCCAGCGCAGACGTCAACCGGCGGTCCGGGTCAAGCCGGACCTGCGTCTGCCGCCAGGTCGTCAGCCGCGGGTACATCGTCGGGATGAGCGTGGGATCGACGATCGAGTCCTTGGCCAGATAGACCCGCCCACCCGCTTCGGCGACCATCGCGTCCACTGCTCGCAAGGCATTGCCGTCCTGCAGCCAGCGCGCCGGCAGATCCACCGCCAGCGTCCAGCCCGGGATCGGGAAGGACAACGGCCCCGCCGTACCGAATCCCAGGTTCTTCAAGGTGGTGAGCGCCGGCGCCATCCGGCGCCCCACCAACGTCGCCAGCACCCGGAACAGCACCGCTGCCGCACCGG
>JAWWOY010000342.1:0-7696 GCA_033851195.1 Kribbellaceae bacterium
AGCGGCGCCTCGGGATCAAGAACGACCCCTACAGCGGCGGGACCCGCAGGACTAGTTGATCTAGAGTGAGGGGATGATGAGAGGAGAAGACCGCCGAAAAGCCTGTCATCGAGCGAGCGGAATTCGGTTGCAGCAATCGGCGATCACATGATCGCCGAGCTTCTCGTCCTCGGGTTTACCCTCAGCTTGGACAATTTCCGGGTGTCGATCGCACTCGGGACGCTTCCGTTCAGTCGTCGCCGTGCCGTGCAGGTCGCCCTGACGTTCGGGCTCTGGGATGGCTTGGCGCCGCTGGCGGGTGTCCTGCTCGGGCGTTCCTTCGACCAGGCGATCGGCCGGATCGCAGACTATGTGGGGCCGGCCGCGATGGGCGTATACGGTTTATATCTTCTTGTCCGCGCCTTACGGAACGCAGCGCCGGAGGAACTCGACCACCCGTGGGCGCTCTTCGGCATTCCTCTATCGTTGAGCCTGGACAATTTTCTCGCCGGCACGAGCCTTGGGTTGCTCGGGTTCTCACCTGTGCTCTCGGCCGCGGTCTTCGCTGCCATCACAACCTTGATGTCGTTCGTCGGGTTGTGCCTCGGGCGAGCCACCGGTCGCCTCATTCGCATCCGCTCCGATCTCCTGAGCGGCATAGCGCTCGTCATCATGGCCGTCGTGCTGGCGCTGGATTCTTGAGAAGGTTCTCCAGACCGCACGGCGCCAGCCAGTCCTTACCGTGAGCGGCCCCGATGTGGACGGGGAATGATTACTCCTTCACTTCTCCTCGTCCCCTCGTTGGCGGCCTGCACCGCCTCGGCCACGATCCCGTGGTCAGGTGACAGATGGCATACCGGATCGGTGCGGGCGGCGTCGCCGGTGAGCTGGAACGCTTGGCAGCGGCAGCCGCCGAAGTCGATCTCGCGGCGGGGGCAGCTTCGGCAAGGATCCGGCATCCAGTCCGTCCCACGGAAACGCTGGAACAGCGGCGATTCCGTCCAGATCCACGCCAAGGAATCCTCGCGCACGCTCGCGCGAGGGAGGGGGAGCGCGTGCGCGGCGGGGCAGGGCAGGGCATCGCCGTTGGGCGCGATGGTGAGCTGTCGCTTCCCCCACCCGCCCATGCAGGGCTTGGGGTATTCGCTGTAGTAGTCGGGGAGGACATAGATGACGTCCATCCGTCCCTCCAGGCGCACACGGGCAGCGCGCACGACTGCCTCCGCCCGCTCGAGCTGTGCCTTGCTGGGCATGAGCGCGGCCCGGTTGCGCCACGCCCAGCCGTAGTACTGGGTGTTGGCCAATTCGATCCGGTCGGCCGCCAACTCCTCGGCTAGGCGCAGTATTTCGGCGACCCTGTCGATGTTGTGCCGGTGGAGGACGACATTCACCGTGAGTGGCCAGCCCAGCTCCTTCGCCACGCGAGCTGCTTCGAGCTTGCGCTCGAAGGATGGAGTGCCGGCGATCCGGTCGGAGACGGCCGGCTCGTCGGCCTGGATGCTGATCTGTACGTGATCGAGGCCGGCCGCCCTGAGCTGCTCCGCGCGGCGCCGGGAGAGGCCGAGCGCGCTGGTGATGAGGTTCGTGTACAGGCCCAGCTGATGGGCGCTGTTCACGATCTCGACCAAGTCGCGGCGCAGGAGCGGTTCACCACCCGACAGGTGAAGTTGGAGGACGCCCAACTCCTGGGCCTCGGCCAGTACCCGTTGCCACTCCGCCGTGGTCAGTTCGTCGCGGAAGTCGGCGAGGTTGAGCGGGTTGGAGCAGTACGGACAGGACAGGGGACAGCTGTAGGTGAGTTCGGCCAACAACCCGAAGGGTCTATCCATCATTGATCTCCACGCACCGCTTGGCGACGAGGCGAGCGAGGAAGTGCTCGACCTCGTCGTCGACTACACGGTTGTATTGCCCTTGCAGCTCCGCCACGATCTCGGCCACCGTCCGCTGCCCGTCGCACAGGCCGAGAATGTCCGCGCCTGTTCGGTTCAGGACCGCTACCAACTCCGGCCCCAGCAGCACGTGTTGTTCTCGCGCCCGATCGAACGTCAGCCGAACGTGGGGCGCCAGTTCGGGACGGCTCGACGGTGGTACTGCGGTCTTCATTGTTGCCTCGGTTGTCTCACGTGTGCCGCGTTCTCTCTCGCCAAACGCGTCACCCGCCGGTCGACCGCACCGCGATTACTCCGCATAGGCTCGGTCGATGGCATCCAGGATGCTCCAGAGAACATCGCACTTGAATGATAGCGCTGCCACGGCGCGCGCCTGTTCCTCGTTTGACCGGCAGTGCTCGGTCACCACCTCCAGGGCGTGTTCGGCGTCGCGGGGAGCCTGATCCAGCCGTGCCCGGAAGTAAGCGAGGCCGTCCCGGTCGATCCAGGGGTAGCAGCGCTCGAACGCGGCGAGGCGCTCGGTCATCAGATCCGGTGCGAAGAGCTCGGTCAACGACGACGCCACCGCCTCGACCCAGGGCCGGGTGCGGGCGAACGTGACGTACGCGTCGACGGCGAACCGCACCCCGGGGACGAGATGACGTTCGTCGCGCACCTCCTCGCGCGTCAGTCCCACCGCCTCGCCCAAGCGCAGCCATGCTTCGATGCCGCCCGCCCCGCTCGTGGTGCCGTCGTGGTCGAGGATGCGGCGGATCCACCGTCGGCGCACATCAAGGTCGGGACAGTTGGCGAGGATCGCGGCATCCTTGCGGGGGATGTTCTCTTGATAGTAGAAGCGGTTGGCCACCCAACCTTGAATCTGGCGACGGCTCAGACGACCGTCGTTCATCCTGATGTGGAAGGGGTGCTGGTCGTGGTAGCGCTGCGACTGGGCGCGCAGCGCTGCGACGAAGCTGTCGGTCTCGGTTGACGTCATCGCGGCTCTAGACCCGCACTTCTAGCCCATCCATGGCCACTTCCACTCCACGCTCCTCGACAGCACGCCGCTCCGGCGCGTCTTCCAGCAGGATCGGATTGGTGTTGTTGATATGAATGTAGATCTTGCGCTCAATGGGAAGCGGTGACAGGTGTTCGAGGCTGCCATCGGGACCGTCTATCGGCAGGTGCCCCATGTCGCGTGCCGTCTTACCGGCCAGGCCAAGCTGGATCAACTCGTCGTCGTGCCAGCAGGTCCCGTCGAAGAGCAGGCAAGCGCAATCGTCCAGCTGCTCGCGCACTGCTGTCGTGAGCTCTTGCACACCCGGCAGGTACACCACTGCCCGGCCGCTGCGCTCGTCGGTCAGGCGGTAGCCCACGACCCGTCCCTGGTCCCTCCCGGGCCCGAAGCGTGTCCGCTTGGTCGTGGGAACATCGAATGCCCGGTAAGACAGCCCGTCTCCCAGGGATACGTCGGCTTCCGGAACGACCGGTCGCCACTCGACCGGACAGTAGTGCCCAAGCGTCCGTAGCAGCGATGTCCCGTCGCACAACGTCTCGTGCACTGCGGGGGTGGCGTGGAGCTCGAGGGCCCGCCCCTCGCGCAGTAGCAGCAGACCGAGCGTGTGGTCGAGCTCGGCGTCGGTGAGCAGCACCGCCTGCAGCGGCGTTGCTCTGTCGTCGTGCGGATGCAAGGCGGGGAAGGACTCCATCTGAGCGCGGATATCGGGGGACGCGTTGAGCAGGAACCATCGCCGGTAGTCCGCGCTCACCGCGATCGATGACTGTGTGCGGGAGCGGCAGGGCCTGGAGCCCTCGCGTACCGCACGGCATGTCGGGCAGCTGCAGTTCCACTGCGGAAAGCCTCCCCCCGCTGCTGATCCCAGCACCCGCAGCCACATCCTGGTCCTCCATCCCGCCCCACCCGATCGTTGGCGCCCCCCGACGACCAAAGGGGTGCCAGACCCGCGTCCGGCACCCCTCTGCGTCCAGCTAGTCCTCCAACCGAGCGACGTACATCGTCACCTCGGCCGCGCACCCAATTTCTTCGAAGTCGGGGGACTCCCATTCAGCGGGTTGAGACCGAGCGGCAACAGATTCCATGGCTCACACCTCCTCTCTGCCGATCGCGGCCGGGCTCGGCAGATTCTCCAATCGCAGCCCTTCCCGGTCACCTGTGAGGTCGAGGCGGAGGTTGCAGCGCTGCTATTGCGATTCCGGGAGGGCGAAGACGAGCAGAGCGCTTCCGTGGCCGGCGCCGAGCATGCCGGGTAGGAACCCCTCGGCCCAAGCGCCCCAGCCGACCGGCACGGCGATGTACTGCCGTCCATCGACGCTGTAGGTGGTCGGGCTGCTGTGGTGGCCGCTTCCGCACTGGAACTGCCACAACAGCTCCCCGGTGCGGGCATCGAGCGCGTCGTACTCACCGGAGGGTTCACCGGCGAACACCAGATCACCGCCCGTGACCAGCACCGACGCGCACATGGGAAGCTCGTTGCGCCAGCGCCACTTCTCCTCACCCATGGCATCGAACGCACTCACAGACCCCGTCATGTCCTCGGCGTCCACCTGGACGCCCGCCCCCCAGTAGGGGATGCTCTCCTTGAACTCCCGGCGCCGCCGCGTAGCCGTCGCGCCGACATCCTGGACCGGGACGTAGAACAGTTCGGTCCTCGGGCTGTAGGCCGCGTGCGTCCATTCCTTGCCGCCGGCCGGACCCGGGTAGAAGTGGACCGGTTCCCCCTCCTTGTCGGGGTAGACCTTGCGGGTGATCTGACCGTCGGTGGTGATCTCACCCCAGGTGATTCGGTCCACGAAGGGGGTGACCCGGACCAACGCACCGTTCGTGCGATCCAGAACGAAGAAGTATCCGTTCTTGTCGAAGTGCCCGAGCAGCTTGCGCCCGTCCGACTCGAACAGGATGCACTCCGCGATGCTGTCGTAGTCCCACACGTCGTGCGGTGTGCATTGGTAGTGCCAGCGAATCTGGCCGTTGTCAGGATCTACCGCGATCACGCTGTCCGTGTAGAGGTTGTCGCCCTCGCGGACGCCTCCGTCGAAGTCGGGCGCCGGGTTGCCGGTGCCCACGTACAGCAGATTGAGCTCCGGGTCGTAGGTGCCTGTGATCCAGCAGTTCGCGCCACCCCGCGCCCAGGCCTCGCCGTCGGCGGGCCAGGTCTCGGAGCCGGGCTCCCCGGGCTTGGGCACCGTGTAGCAGCGCCAGGCGTGCTCGCCGCTGTCGAGGTCGAAGGCGTCGAGGTGGCCGCGCACGCCGAACTCGCCGCCGGCGCTGCCCACGATGACCATGTTCTTCACGATCAGCGGCGCAACCGTGGCGCTCTCCCCGGCCCGCACGTCACCGTAGGCCTTGTCCCAGACGCTCTTCCCAGTGGTGGCGTCGAGCGCGAGCACGTGGGCGTTCGGTGTGACGACGAAGACCTTTCCCTTGGCCACAGCGACCCCACGGTTCACGTTGCCGCAGCACAGTGACACGTCGTACGGGGTCGCGTGCTTGTACCGCCAGATTTCCTGCCCGGTCTTGGCGTCGAGGGCCCAGACCCAACCATCCCAGCCGGAGAGGTACATGACTCCCTCGACGACGATCGGTGCGGCCTCGAAGGAGTACGTCGACGGGCCGGCGATCATGCCGCTCGAACCGCACTGGAAGACCCACGCGGCGGAGAGACGTTTGACGTTCTCGGTGTTGATCTGGTCCAGCGGGCTGTACCGCTGCCCGTTGTAGGCACCGTAGTACGTGAGCCAGTTCTCCGGTTCCGAGCGCGCGTTGAGAATGCGCTCGTAAGTGACGTCCTGGACCACTGGCGGCGCGACGGACTTGCTGCTCAGACTTCCTTGGTCGACGGCCTTACCTGCGTCTACGTACTCGACAGTCATCGCCTGCTCCCTTCTACGGCCGTGGCTGGTCGGGACGGTCGAGGCGAGCCTCCGGCGGAACGTCCCCCAGCACGACGATGGCCCCGGTCAGTCCCCGGCCTTCGTCGTTGCCTGTAGGTGAGCTGAACCAGTAATAGCCCGGCCCGTCGAGGTTGAGGGTCGCCCTTCCTCGCGAATGGTTCACCAACCAGATGAATTGCCTGTCGCCATTGCTCGGCAAGAGCGCACAGTGCGTGTTCAGGTCATCGTTGATGAGCTCGAGGTCGATATCACCCCCATGGGGCATGACCAGAATCGAGGGATCCCAGACCAGCTCGTCTGGCCGGATCCGGACTTGGGCGCGCATGCGTCCGTCTGCGCCCTCCTCGGCGTACGCGATATTCCCGCTCGCGACCAGCCGACCCAGGGTCGCCTTGTTCTGCTTGTCCAACCCGACCTCGCTCAGCGTAGCGGATCGCCTCTCTGCGGTGCTCGTCATTGCCTCCACCTCTCAGACCCACAGCTCCATTCTCAGTACAGCTGTGATCTTAATCACGGTCAAGCCCGTGCCGAGCCCGATGGGAATGGTGACGCTGGGTGGCCGTGAGACCAACACGGAGGTCCCGGCGCGTCATGTCTCACCGTCCGCGGCTTCGCCCCAGTTCGGGAGCGTCAGCGCTGTGCCTATGCGTCGAAGCTCGTCGCGGTGAAGTGCGCTCAGTCGCGCCAAGGCGCGGTGGCCGTGTGGGGTCAACTGCACCTGCACAGCCCGGGCGTCGCCCGGGTGGGGGCTTCGGTGCACGAGCCCTTGGGACTGTGCCCGGTTCACCAGCTCGCCGACGCTGTGGTGGCGAAGTTGGAGGCGGTCGGCCAGTTCGCCCATGGTGGCCCACTCGCGACCGGGAAACCCCTTCAGCGCCAGCAGTAATTGATAGTGCTGCGGGGTCAGGCCGTGGCTGCGAACGGTCTGCTCGCTGAAGCGGAGGTAGCGGCGGATGCCGAAGCGGAAGCGGGCCAACGCCTCGTAGTCCGCCTTCGTCAGGGGTTCTGCCACCTGCTCGCCATCCATCGCCTCGGCCTGCACGAGATCACGTCCTCAATAGTTGCAATGAACCGACCTTAACAAATTTATATCGTGATACGATATAAATGCGCGGATCGCTCCACTGGGTGCGTGAGGCGCCAGGAGGTGCCGTGCTTCGTGAACCCACGACAGCGCGCGATCCGGATCCGCGATCGCCACCGTCGGCATTTCTCGCCTGGCCGGCGCTACGGCCGGCCGGCGACGAAGCCCGCTGACACTGGTCCTAACGGTGTGTTATCCGCCGGATCGCGGTGGAGGCGGGGAGGAACAGAGCTCTCGGGAACATGCCCGCCGGTCGTCGAGCCTCATCGACGAGACCGCGGGTGACTTCAAATGGAGAAGAAATGATCGTCCTTTATGTGCTACTCGTAGCTTTGGTCGTCGGCCTGGTGGGGTTGGCGGCAAGCGTCCGTGTGGTCAAGCAGTTCGAGCGCGGTGTTGTGTTCCGGTTCGGTCGGGTGCGTCCCGCGATGCTACGGCCGGGGCTTGCGCTGCTGGTGCCGATCGCCGACCGGTTGCAGAAGGTCAACATGCAGATCATCACGATGCCGGTCCCAGCGCAGGACGGCATCACCCGCGACAACGTGACGGTCCGCGTCGATGCGGTCGTGTACTTCAGCGTGGTCGACCCGGTGCGCGCGACCGTCGACGTCCAGGACTACATCTCTGCCATCGCCCAGGTCGCGCAGACATCCCTGCGGTCGATCATCGGCAAGAGTGACCTGGACGATCTGCTCTCCAACCGGGAACGCCTCAACCAGGGCATGGAGCTGATGATCGACAGTCCAGCACTGGACTGGGGCGTCCACATCGAGCGGGTGGAGATCAAGGATGTCGCACTGCCCGAGACGATGAAGCGGTCGATGTCGCGCCAGGCCGAGGCCGAGCGGGAGCG
>JAWWOY010000356.1:0-3258 GCA_033851195.1 Kribbellaceae bacterium
GCGCGTTCCTGGTAGACCTTGCGGAGCCGGACGGCCATGGAGTTGTCGAGGTGGCGGTTCATCGCGTCCTCGGCGGCGGCCGGATCGCCGGAGGTGATCGCTTCGACGATCTGGCGATGTTCGACCAGGACTTCGGGGCCGGTGTCGCGGTCGTAGTGCAGCCGGAAGATGTGCAGGTGGCAGTGGGTCCGCTCGAATGCGAGCCGCACCTGCTCGCTGCCTGACAGCCCGGCGATCATCGAGTGGAACCGCTTGTCGTGCGCTGTCAGCGATTTGTACCCGGCGTAGTCGGCCGAGGTGGGCTCCACCGCGGTCGACAGCTCCGCCTCGAGCCGCAGGCTGCCGGTGGCGTCGATCAGCTCGGCCGCGCGCCGGGCGGCCCACGGCTCCAGCAGCCGCCGGAACTGGTAGAGGTCGTCGAATTCCTCCAGCGTCAACAGCGGCGTGGCCCGGTACCCCTTCAGCGGCTCCTTGTCGGCCAGTCCCTCGGACTCCAGTCGGGCCAGCGCCTCGCGAACGGGCGTCGACGAGACCTGGAACTCGCGGGCCAGACCGTCGATGGAGATCCGCGCGCCGGGGCGGATGACGTGATCCATCAGCATCGTCTTGATCGCCTCGTACACGTCGTCGGCCAGCATCTGGCGCCGCAGCAGCCTACGGTCCGCCGGGCTTACGCTCTCGGTCATCGCCCCATCCTCCACGGACTGGTCGAGCCCTTGACCCAGGCTCGACCCTTCGGCAAGGTGTCGTTGGTAATCATGCATCCTGCACGATTCGACGCGGATGCGATAGGGATACGGCTTCAGCAGGAAGGTGTGGTGCGGCGAGATGGCTGTTGTGAGGTTCGACGAGATCGGTGTTCTGCCTGAACCGGGTGACAACGTCGCGATCGCCTCTCGCCGTCTCGAGGCCGGCACCGTGGTCGACTTCGGCGGTACTACCGTCGCGCTGCCGCACACGGTGCTCGAGGGTCACCGCTTCGTCACCCAGCCGGTGGCGCCGGGCGAGGCGCTGCTGTCCTGGTCCACCCCGTTCGCTCGCGCGCTCCGTCAGTTGCGGATCGGCGACTACGTCTGTACGCCGTCCAGCCTGGCCGCGGTCTCGGCCAGAGGAGTGGACGGTCTTCCCGCGGAGGCGTCCGCGCGCAACGAGCCGCTCGACCCCTACAAGCTGGACGAGACCGCGCTCCGCCTGGGTGAGCAGGTCCCGGGCGTCGAGCAGCCCGGCACATTCCTCGGTTACCCGCGGGAGCAGGGCCCGGCCGGTACGCGCAACCACGTCGTACTGGTGGCTACGAGTTCGCGGAGCAGCGGCTTCGTGACGGAGTTGGCCCGGCGCTTCGACGGGGCCACCGGGTTCGACGGCGTCGTACCGGTGGCTCACACCGAGGGCGGCGAGGACGGTACGCCGAACAACCTGCACTTCTTGCTCGCCACCTTGGCCGGGTTCGTGCTGAACCCCAATGTGGGCGCGGTGTTGATCGTCGACGCCGAGGACGACGTCGTATCCGGGCAGCGCATCCAGGACTTCATGGCGGAGCAGGGGTATCCGCCGGTCCTGGTGCCGCACGCCTTCTTCACCCGGCGTGGCGGTTTCGAGGCCGATCTCGGCGCTGCCGGCCAGGTGATCGAGCCGTGGCTGCCCGTGGTCGCCGCACAGCGTCGTACCGAGGTGCCGTTGGCGGATCTGTGGATCGGCCTGCAGTGCGGCGGCTCGGACGCGTTCTCCGGAATCAGCGCGAACCCGTTGTCCGGTGCTGTCGCCCGCGAGGTGATCCGGCACGGCGGCGTCGCCGTACTGGCCGAGACCGACGAGCTGATCGGTGCCGAGGGCTACGTTCTCAAGAATGTCCGGGACGTGCCGACGGCTCGACGGTTCCTCAAGATCGTGCAGTCGTTCAAGGAGCGGGTCGGTTGGCACGGTCACACCGCGGAGGGCAACCCGTCCGGCGGCAATGTGTACCGCGGGCTCTACAACATCGTGCTCAAGTCGGTCGGTGCCGCGCGCAAGCTGGACCGCGACGTGCGGCTGGACCACGTGATCGACTACAGCGAACGGATGCCCGGCCACGGGTTCGTCTTCATGGACAGCCCCGGCAACGACCTGGAGTCGGTCGCCGGTCAGGTCGCCAGCGGCTGCAACCTGATCTTCTTCACCACCGGGAACGGCTCCATCACCAACTTCCCGTTCGTGCCGACGATCAAGTTCGTCACCACCTCGACCCGGTACGACCTGTTGAAGGCCGAGATGGACGTGGACGCCGGCCGCTATCTCACCGGTACGCCGATGGACGACCTGACCGCCGAGACCTTCGACCTGACCGTGCGGGTGGCCTCGGGTGAACCGAGCGCAGGCGAGCGCGCCGGCCACAGCCAGGTGTCGATCTGGCGCAACTGGAGGCAGAGCGGCCCGCGCGAAGGTATCTCCATCAGCACGGACGGCCGTACCCAGCGCAAGCTCGCCGATCTCCCCGCCGAAGACCGCGATGCACCTCTCGACGGCCTCCCCTTGAGCGGGCGCAGCGATTCGTCGCTGGCAGCGCCGGTGGTGTCGTTGCTGGCGGCCGACGGCCGGCGGGTGCCGGAGCAGTTGGGGCTGATCTTGCCGACAAGCTTGTGTTCGGGGCAGATCGCGTTGCGGTTGGCCGGGCAGGCTGAGGGTGAGCGGTGGGCCGGGAGCGCGGTCAGCCGAATGGTCGCCCTGCCGCACACCGAGGGCTGCGGATCCAGTGGCGGCGCTTCGGAGGAGACGTTCGCGCGGATCATGCTCGGGTACCTGCTGCACCCGAACGTGCGGATGGCGTTGCTGCTGGAGCACGGCTGCGAGAAGACCCACAACGACTACTTCCGGTCTCGGCTGGTCGAGGCGGGCGCGGACCCGTCGAGGTTCGGCTGGGCGAGCATCCAGGCTGACGGCGGGCTGGACGCCGTCACGGGTCGCGTGCGTGACTGGTTCGGCAGTTTCGACCTGCCGGCGCCCGAGGAGGTGGCCGGCATCGTCGGCGACCTGACTGTCGCTCTTGAAGCGCGCGGGACGCTCACAGCCGAGACGGCCGAGGCCTTCGCCCTGATCGGGCACGAGATCGTCGCGGCCGGTGGCACTGTCCTGCTCTCGTCGCGCGGCGCCCTGCTCGCCGACAAGCGATTCCGGTACGCCGCCTTTGGCAGCGAAGACCCGGTTGGTCCCACCATGGCGCACGGCCAGCGGTACGTCGTACCGGGGTGGCATGTGATGCGGATGCCTGGCACAGACTGGATG
>JAWWOY010000025.1:0-4175 GCA_033851195.1 Kribbellaceae bacterium
CTACCCGCGGCTGAGAGCCGGCCGATCGGCTGGCCGGCCTTGACGGTGGCACCCGTCCGGACCGAGGCGACCACCGGCTCGTAGGTCGTCCGGATCGGCCCCTGCGAGACGACGACAACGCCCAGGCCGGCCAGTTGCCCGGCGTACGTGATGGTTCCGGGGGTGGCTGAGCGGACCTCCTGACCGGGTGAACCGGCCAGGTCGAGACCACGGTGGCCGGCGAGCCACGGCTTCGGCGGTGGCTCGAATCCCCGCACCACCTCGGGCCGCGGCTCCAGCGGCCAGCCGCTCGCGGCAGGCAGGGCTGCGCCGGCCGGGAGCGGCAAAGCGGCCAGACCGGTGACCAGGACTGCCGCGGACAGCATGGCGGCGGCGCGCCTTCGTGAGAGCGTCATACTGGCAATGTGCCGCCGTCCGAGCCCGGTTCTGAGGATGACTTCCTGGCCTGTGGACAACTAGCGGACGCCTCTCCCTGGCAGTCGTCCACAGGGGCCGTGGCCCCGGTTCGACCCGGCTGGTCCTCCTCCCGTAGACTTCCATTGGCGTCTCACCCGAGTGGGACGACTTCGCACGCCCGCAATCCAACTGTCGACACCAGGCGAACGCTCGGTGCAGGCCGGCGGGCGCACCTCTCGGTCCCGGTTCGTCCGGGATGGGTGCGCGCGGGCGACAGGCGCGCCGGATCAACTTGTCCGGCGCGGACAACCGAGACATGCGTCGCCGGCTGAGCCGGGGCGCGACAGGAGGACACCTCATGGCCGTCGTGACCATGAAGCAACTGCTCGAGAGTGGCGTCCACTTCGGGCACCAGACCCGTCGCTGGAACCCGAAGATGAAGCGATTCATCTTCACCGAGCGCAACGGCATCTACATCATCGACCTGCAGCAGTCGCTGTCGTACATCGACCGCGCCTACGAGTTCGTCCGGAGCACCGTTGCCTCCGGCGGCGCGATCCTGTTCGTCGGTACCAAGAAGCAGGCCCAGGAAGCGATCGCCGAGCAGGCGACCCGGGTCGGCATGCCCTACGTGAACCAGCGTTGGCTGGGCGGCATGCTCACCAACTTCCAGACCGTCAACAAGCGGCTCCAGCGCCTCAAGGAGCTCGAGCTGCTGGACTTCGACGACGTGGCCGCCTCCGGTGTGACGAAGAAGGAACTGCTGCAGAAGCGTCGCGAGCACGACAAGCTGCTCAAGACCCTCGGCGGTATCCGTGACATGGCCCGTGTCCCCGCCGCCGTCTGGATCGTCGACACCAAGAAGGAGCACCTCGCGGTCGACGAGGCGCGCAAGCTCAAGCTGCCGATCATCGGCATCCTGGACACCAACTGCGACCCCGACGAGGTCGACTTCCCGATCCCGGGCAACGACGACGCGATCCGTTCGGTCGGCCTGCTGACCCGCGTGGTCGCCGACGCCGTCGCCGACGGCCTGATGGCCCGCTCGGGTCAGGGCGCCACCGCGGCCGGCGAGGAGCTGGGTGCCGAGGAGCCGCTGGCTGCCTGGGAGCGCGAGCTGCTGGAGAGCCAGAACGGCGCGAGCACCGACGCCAAGGCAGCCGACGAGGCGGTCGTCCCCGAGACCGCGGCTCCGGAGATCGCCGCCGCCGAGGCGACCGACGCCGTTGCCGAGGAGCCGCCGCCGGCCGAGACCGCGGCGGTTGCCGAGACGATCGCCACGGCCGACGACACGCCGGTCGTGCCCGTCGAGAAGCAGGCCTGACAGCTCCCCCATCCAGCTGACGCACCGACAAAAGACGAGAGAACGAGGAATGGCGAACTACACCGCCGCTGACGTCAAGAAGCTCCGCGACGCTACGGGCGCGGGCATGATGGACGCGAAGAAGGCGCTCGAGGAGACCGACGGCGACTTCGACCAGGCCATCGAGGTGCTCCGCGTGACGGGCGCCGCGAAGGCCGCCAAGCGGGGCGCCGAGCGCTCCGCCAGCAACGGCCTGGTGGCCGCTGCGGAGACCGCGATGGTCCAGCTGAACTGCGAGACCGACTTCGTCGCGAAGAACGAGCAGTTCCAGCAGCTCGCCGCCGACATCGTCGCGCACGCCGCGGCGAGCAAGGTGGGCGACAAGGAAGGTCTGCTGAACGAGAAGCTGGCCGACGGCAAGACCGTGGCCGAGAACATCGCGTCCCTCGCCGCGGTGATCGGCGAGAAGCTCGAGCTCGGCGACGTCGCGCAGTTCGACGGCCAGGTCGCGGCGTACATGCACAAGCGTGCCGCCGACCTGCCTGCGCAGGTCGGTGTTCTGGTGGAGTTCGAGGGTGACAACGTCGACGCCGCCCGGGGCGCTGCCATGCAGGCCGCCGCGATGCGTCCGCTCTACACCACCCGCGACGAGGTGCCGGCCGAGACGATCGAGACCGAGCGTCGGATCGCCGAGGCGACCGCCCGCGAGGAGGGCAAGCCGGAGCAGGCGCTGCCGAGGATCATCGAGGGCCGGGTGAACGGCTTCTTCAAGGACGTCGTACTGCTCGAGCAGCCGTCGGTCCAGGAGAGCAAGAAGACCGTGAAGGCCGTGCTCGATGAGGCCGGCGTGACCGTCAAGCGGTTCGCGCGCTTCGAGGTCGGGGCCTGACGGCTTCTCGCCCCTGTGTCCCGCACCGGCCGTAGCAGGTGCGGGACACCAGCTCAGTGAACACAGTCGACGAGGAGGCCGGAGTCGTGACGGAAACCCTGGGTACCAAGACGAATCCGGCCTTTTCGGCGTTCGATCCGGCCTATCACCGGGTGCTGCTGAAGCTGTCCGGTGAAGTCTTCGGCGGCGGCAAGCTCGGCGTCGACCCGGACGTGGTGAACTCGATCGCCAAGCAGATCGCCGAAGTGGTCCGGGCCGGTGTCCAGGTCGCCGTGGTGGTCGGCGGCGGTAACTTCTTCCGCGGCGCCGAGTTGCAGCAGCGCGGGATGGAGCGCAACCGCGCCGACTACATGGGCATGCTCGGCACCGTGATGAACTGCCTGGCGCTGCAGGATTTCCTGGAGAAGCTGGGCATCGAGACCAGGGTGCAGACCGCCATCACGATGGGCCAGGTCGCCGAGCCGTACATCCCGCGCAAAGCCGACCGGCACCTGGCCAAAGGCCGCGTGGTGATCTTCGGCGCCGGATCCGGGATGCCTTACTTCTCCACCGACACGGTCGCCGCCCAGCGCGCCCTCGAGATCGGTGCCGAGGCGCTGCTGATGGGCAAGCAGGGTGTCGACGGCGTGTACGACTCCGATCCGAAGAAGAACCCGGACGCGGTCAAGTTCGACCAACTCTCGTACGACGACTTCCTCGCGCGCGGCCTGCGGGTCGCCGACGCGACGGCGATCAGCCTCTCCCGCGACAATGCACTCCCGATCGTGATCTTCGGTCTGGAGGAGGGCAATATCGCCCGCGTCGTCCGGGGTGAGAAGATCGGCACGATCGTGTCACCCGGGCGTTAGCGGCGAGTCTCGCAAAAGGAACTTGCAACACGGACCGCTAACCTCCCAACACACGGTCGAGGTCCGTTGTTTGGTTAACCTGCGTTCGTAGGGTTGGAGCGGCCGCGCTGATGCGGCCCCGAGGAAGCGAGGATTGTCGTGATCGACCAAGCACTCCGCGAAGCCGAGCAGAAGATGGCGAAGGCCGTGGAGGTCGCCAAGGACGACTTCGCCGCGATCCGCACCGGCCGGGCACACCCGTCGATGTTCGCCAACATCACGGCCGACTACTACGGCACCCCGACGCCGCTGCAGCAACTGGCCGGCTTCCAGATCCCGGAGCCGCGCACCGTCCTCATCTCGCCGTACGACAAGGGCGCGATGACGGCGATCGAAAAGGCGATCCGCGACTCCGACCTGGGCGTGAACCCGGGCAACGACGGCGCGGTGATCCGGATCTCGATGCCGCAGTTGACCGAGGAGCGGCGCAAGGAGTACATCAAGCTCGCCAAGACCAAGGCCGAGGAGGCCAAGGTCTCGATGCGCAACATCCGCCGGCATGCCAAGGACAGCGTGGACAAGTCGGTGAAGGACGGCGAGGCCGGTGAGGACGAGGGCAAGAGTGCCGAGAAGCGGCTCGACGGGTTGACGAAGAAGTACGTCGACTCCATCGACGAGTTGCTCCGGCACAAGGAAGCCGAACTGCTCGAGGTGTGATGGGCCTCGACCCGGTCACGCCCGCCCCGAGCCGCGCCGGGCG
>JAWWOY010000449.1:0-7622 GCA_033851195.1 Kribbellaceae bacterium
GCCATCAGGACACCCCGTACGACGAACTCCTGATGGCCGGCGTCCCTCGCCAATACGCCCGCGACCAGATCCGCGAGACGCTTGACGAGGTCCTCGACCGCTGGCGCGGTTAGTCGTTCGGATGCAGGCGTCCGGGCGGACACTCATGGCTCAGACCTGATCGGGCGGCCACTCGATCCACTCGACCCCGACGGGGCGATTGCCGCCGCTGGCTAGGAAGTCCTTCGCCGCCTCGTCGATGGTCTCCAAGTCGATTTCCGAATTCTGGGGGGAACCCTCTGCGTTGTTCATCTAGCTGTAGAGGACTCCCTCGTCCCGCTGGCTCTCCCGGCCTGCGCTGTACCACGACCCCGAACCATCAGCACATTGGACCTGCAGCGGGGCTGACGCCCTGCGGGACCTACATTCGGAGCCGGGCGTCCCGCGGGGTGGTGCCGGTGCGTTGTTTGTACTGGCGGCTGAAGTAGGGGACGTCGGTGTAGCCGAGGGCCGACGCGACCTGGGTGACGGACATGCCGGTCTCGGTGAGCAGTTGGTGTGCCCGATCGATCCGCGCCTGGATGAGGTACTGCGCTGGTGAGGTACCGAACTGCGCCACGAACCGGCGGGTGAACTGGGCTCGCGACAGCGATACCCGCTCAGCCATCTCGGCGACGCTCCAGTCCCGACCCGGGTCCTGCCGGACCACCTGCGCGATTTCCTCCAACGCTCTGTCGGTCGCACCCCTTGCCGGGCGGTGTGCTGACTCCCAGATCTGGCACAGCAACTGTTCCAGGCATAGCTCCGCCTGGCGCTCCCCCAGCCGGTCCCCTCGCCTGTACGCAGCATCCGAGCTGCGGGCCAGTGCCCCCAGCAATACCCGGTCCGCCAGCTCACACCACCGCTCCTCCGGTACGACGTCCGCCGCGGCAGCCCCCGCGGCAGAGACCTGGAAGTGCATCCCGAACACCAGTAGGCGGCGGCGCGGGTCGTGGCTTGCGGTGGGGGCATCGCCGGGCGCGAACACCGCGCAGGTGCCGGGCCCGAGCTCCCGGGTGTTGCCGTCGAGCTCCAGTCGGCCAATGCCGTCCAGCACGCACCAGAGCAGGTAGTCCGGCAGCGGCCGCGATACCCAGGACCAGCTTGGCTCGCAGCGCCAGAAGGTCGGCGGCGAGAGCAGCTGGACCTCCAGTGGTCTACCAGCAGCCAGACCGTTCAGATGCGTCAAAAGCTCAACTCCTTGCGTCGATCCTCCGTGGCAGCTGTCGCGCGAGGCTCGCAGAATCGTCTTGTCAGCCGAACAGTATGTGTCACCACCAAGTGACCTGGACCATTACGCAGGAGACGTTGATGAGCGTTTCGTTCAAGGAAGAGTTTCACACTTCCGGCTACACGGTGGCCCGCGGGCTGTTCGCCGCGGACGAGGTCGAGGGGCTGCGGGAGCACTACATGACGCTGCGGCGTCGGGGCTCCTACCCGGGCGACACTGTCGGCGTACAGCCAACCAGCCGGGATCCGCTCCGGCGGTATCCGCGGATGGCCCAGATGCACCGGTGGGACGACGCGTCGCTGCAGTGGTTGATCGACGAGCGCCTGGACGAGGTGCTCACCGGCCTGCTCGGGCGATCGCCGTACGCGGTGCAGACGATGCTCTACTTCAAGCCGCCGGGCTCGCGCGGGCAGGCTTTGCACCAGGACAACTTTTACCTGAGGGCAGAGCCGGGCACCTGCGTCGCGGCCTGGATGGCGCTGGATCGGGTGGACGAGGCGAACGGCTGCCTCGAGGTGGTGCCGGGCAGCCACCGGTGGCCGATCCTGTGCACGGAGAAGGCGGATACCAAGGTCAGCTTCACCGACGTGACCGTGCCTGTGCCGGACGAAGAGGCCGCCGTGCCGGTGGTGATGGAACCGGGTGATGTGCTGTTCTTCCACGGGGCACTGGCGCATGGCAGCGCACCCAATGTGACGGAGGACCGGTTCCGTCGGGCGCTGATCGGCCACTACATCGAGGGTGAGGCAGCGCAGGTGGCCGAGTACTACCACCCGGCTCTGCGGATGGATGGCAGCCCGCTCGAACTCGGCGTCGCCGAGGGTGGCGGGGCCTGCGGCGAGTGGGTCGCGACCGACGACGGTCCTGTCGTCGCAATGACCGGCCAGCACACCGTCAGCCGTAAGCACGAGTGAGACCGGGCTCGGGGGCGCGTCACCGGTGTGGAACACTAGTGGACGCTGACAGCGTCGTCGGCAAGCTCAGCCAGACGACGAAGGGAACACGCTGGTGACCAGCGACATCAAGATCCCCACCGAACTCAAGCCCGTCGACGGCCGATTCGGCGCCGGCCCCTCGAAGGTGCGCCCGGAGGCCGTCGCTGCGCTGGCGACCGAGGGCGCCAAGCTGCTCGGCACCTCGCACCGGCAAGCCCCGGTGAAGAACCTGGTCGGCCGCGTCCGCCAGGGCGTCTCCGACCTGTTCCAGCTGCCCGAGGGTTACCAGGTGGTGCTCGGCAACGGCGGCTCGACCGCGTTCTGGGACATCGCGACCTTTGCGCTGATCCGGGAGAAGAGCCAGCACCTGAGCTTCGGGGAGTTCTCGTCCAAGTTCGCCAAGGCCGCGCAGCAGGCGCCGCACCTGGGCGAGCCGAGTGTGATCAAGTCCGAGCCGGGCAGCCGCCCGGTCGCCGCCGCCGAGGCCGGTGTCGACCTGTACGCGTGGCCACACAACGAGACGTCCACCGGCGTGATGGCGCCGGTCAAGCGGGTCGAGGGAGCTGACGCGGACGCGCTCGTCGCGATCGACGCCACCTCCGGCGCCGGCGGTCTGCCGGTCGACATCAGCGAGGCCGACGTGTACTACTTCGCCCCGCAGAAGTGCTTCGCCTCCGACGGCGGCCTGTGGATCGCGGTCATGTCCCCGGCCGCGCTGGCCCGGGTCGAGGAGATCACCGCCGCCGGCCGCTGGATCCCGGCCTTCCTGGACCTGGCCACGGCGATCGACAACTCCGGCAAGAACCAGACCTACAACACCCCGTCGCTGGCGACGCTGTTCCTGATGGCCGAGCAGACCGACTGGATCAACAACCAGGGCGGCCTGGAGTGGAGCGTGCAGCGCACCACCGACTCCAGCAACCGGCTGTACAACTGGGCGGAGAAGTCCGACTACGCCACCCCGTACGTCGAGGACGTGGACGCACGGTCGCTGGTGGTCGGCACCATCGATATCGACGACGCTGTTGATGCCGGGGCAATCGCCAAGACGCTGCGGGCGAATGGCATCGTGGACACAGAGCCGTACCGCAAGCTGGGCCGCAACCAACTCCGGGTCGCGATGTTCCCGGCGGTGGACCCTGATGACGTGGAGAAGCTGACCCAGGCGATCGACTACACGGTCGAACGCCTGGGCTGATAACGGTCGGACGCCTGCGCTGACCGGATGACCGGTTCCTCGGTTGCAGGAGGAAGAATGCGACACGCGAAGTCGCGAGCGGTGGCGACAATCGCCGCAGCTGTGCTGGCAACCAGTGCGATGACATGGGGAGAGTCCTCGTCGGCCGCTCCGTCGAGCCGACACAGGTTGGCCGGCAGCGTTCCGAACTGGGCGACCGCGCCAAGCAAGGTCGGCGAGGCACCGGGCTCGGGCAACGTCGGCTTCCGGGTGTACCTGGGCTGGCGCAACTCGGCGGGCGCGGAGTCCCTGGCGACTGCGGTCTCCACACCCGGCTCAGCGCAGTACGGCCGATTCCTGACCCCGGCCGAGTTCCGCGCGCACTTCGCGCCGTCACAGGCTGACGTGTCCGCCGTACAACGGTGGTTACACAAGGCCGGGTTCGACGTCGGCGTCACCCCAGCCAACAACCGCTACGTACAGGCTGAGGGCACCGTGGCACAGGTCAGTGCCGCGTTCGGCGCCAAGTTCGGGCTGTACGAGGTGCGGGGCAAGACGCTCCGTGCTCCGGAGTCCGAGGTGTCGCTCCCCGCTGACCTCTCGGCGTCGGTCACCGCGGTCGTCGGGCTCGACGAGTCCGCCGCGGTGATCGCGCCGTCCGCCTCGGCGCGGCCGCCCAAGCCGTCCCCGGCGTTCGTGCCCGCGCCGCCGTGCTCGGCCTTCTGGAACCAGAAGAACACCGCCACCACCCGCCCGCCTGCCGGCACCCGGGTCCCGGTCGCCTTCGGACACCCGAACCCATGGCTGGTCTGCGGACACACACCTTCCCAGTTGCGGAGCGCGTACGGCGTCGCGCCCGCGGTGGCTGCCGGCTACGACGGGGCCGGCCAGACCGTGGCGATCATCGATGCGTACGCGTCGCCGACGATCGTGCGGGACGTGAACGAATACTCCGCGCGGCATGGCCTGCCCAAGCTGACCAGCGCGAACTTCACCCAGGTGACACCGCCCGGCGGGTTCAAGCGGCCACCGCCCCCCCGGGGGGACCCGCAGAAATGGTACGGCGAGGAGACGCTGGACGTGGAGGCGGTGCACGGCATGGCGCCGGGCGCCAAGATCGTTTACGTCGGTGCTACGAACAACGTCAAGGACCTGGACGCCGCGATGAATCACGTGGTGGACCAGCACCTGGCGTCGATCATCACGAACTCGTACGGCCTCTCCACCGAACTGCTCCCACCGGCCAATATGAAGCCGTACAACGACACCCTGGTCCAGGCCGCCGCAACCGGCATCGGCGTGTACTTCTCATCCGGCGACTCGGGTGATAACACCGGCGGCAACCCGGCCAAAGCGAGGTCTGCCACGCCGGACTGGCCCGCGGTCAGCCCGTGGGTGACGGCGGTCGGCGGAACCGCGCTGGCGGTCGATGCCGACGGTTACTACCTGTTCGAGACCGGCTGGGAGACCGGCCGTTCCAACCTCGTCAACGGCGTCTGGGCGCCGATGCCCCCTGGCAGATACACCAATGGATCCGGCGGCGGCACCAGCCGCACCTTCACCCAGCCGTCGTACCAGGCCGGCGTGGTGCCGGACAGTATCGCCACCGCGAACGGCGCCCGTCCGCGGCCGATGCGCTCGGTGCCGGACGTGGCCGCGATCGGTGACCCGAACACCGGCTTCTTGATCGGCCAGACCCAGGCGTTCCCGGACGGTACTTCGAAGTACAGCGAGTACCGCGTCGGCGGCACCAGCCTGTCCTCACCGGTGTACGCGGGCATGGTTGCGATCGCCCAGCAGTTGGCCGGTCACGACCTCGGGTTCGCCAACCCCTTGCTGTACTCGGTGGCGGGCACCTCGGCGCACCACGACATCGTCAAGCCTGCTGCGCCCATCGCGGTCGCACGCAACAACTACAAGAACAACGTCAACCCGGCGCGCGGGTACTTCGTCGACCTGGGCACCCTGGACTTCGACTCCGGTCTGACGATCCACGTGCGCCGCGGCTACGACGATGTGACCGGCATCGGTACGCCGAACGGCGCCGCCTGGCTAGCGGCGCTGTCGTGGGATCGGCCCCTCACCTGACGTAGTGTCCCGACTCGCGGAGTCGGGCGGGTCCGGAATCAGTCAACTACGCGCTCGAATGTCTGCGGCGTTGATCCGGCGGAAGCTGGCCGGTCAGCCGGGCGTTCTCCATCATCCGGTCGCGGCGCTCACGGCGGCCGCGCGGGAACGTCACGATCGTGACGAACAGAGCGAACAGAGCGGCGCCGATCAGGATCCAGCGCAGGTTGTTGTTCTTACTGCCGCCGGTGGCGTCGGTGGCGGCGGCCGTGGGGGTCGCGGAGGCTTTCGGTGTCGCCTTCCGGACCGGGATCGGGACCTGGTAGACGACCGAGTTCGCGCCCTCGCTGCCGACCACCAACGAGGTGGCCGACGGGCCGATCGCCACCGACTCGCCCTGCGCCAGCGGCACGGCTGCCCGCCCCTGCACACTCGGAGTCGGCCCCCAGGTCAGCAAGGCGATGTCGACGTAGCTGCGCAGCACGAGGCTCTTACCGTCCGGCAGGAAGGTCCCGTCGGTGATGCCGGGCGGCGCGTCCGCGAGCCGGGTCAGGTCATTGGTGCCCTGCCGGGACGCCTGCGCCGGGGCCGCGTAGAACGCGCCCTTGCCCTGCGCCACCTTGGTGACGACGTACATCCGGTGCGTGTCCGGCTGGATCAGCAGCGTCTCCGCGTCGTGCGCGCCGTCGGGGTACACGAAGTCGTAGCGGTGGAACTTCACCTGCTGGTCCCCCAAATTCGCAGGCTCCGGGATCGTGTAGACCGAGATCATCTGCCGGGTGGACTTGTTGTCGCCGATGTCGGCGAGATAGATGGTGCCGTCCGGGTCGATCGCGAGCGCCTCGACGTCTTTGACCGGTGCCTTGAAGGTGAGCACCGCCTTGACGTCACCGGCCTGGTTCACGCCGAAGATCCGGGCGGTGCCGCCGGAGTCGTTCGACGTCCACCAGATGCCTTCGTACTTCTGGCTCTTGATCAGCCCGGACGACTGCTTGATCCGGGCGTCGTGGATGGTGAACAGCGTCTTTGCCGGCGGCGTCGACGGGTCGGCCGCTCCGGTCATCCCTGCCGCTCCCGCCGACGGAGCGGGTATCACCGCGCCCGCCAGGCTCAGCAGGGTCATCGCGGTCACGCCGAGGGCATTCCGGAGCAGATTCAAGACAGCGCCTCGCGGTCGGGGTCGAGGACAAGGGTCGCCAGCCGCGGCCGGACCTGCCAGTCGCGGACCAGCGCATCGTACTCGGCGCGGATGTCCGTACTCGCCGGGACGCCGGTCCGGGCCGCCCGGAGCAGCAGGTTGCGCGGCGTGTGCTCACTGTCCACGAACTGCACCACCTCTACCCGGTAGCCGACCTGTCGCAACACCGCAGCCCGCAACGAATCCGTGAGAACGTCGGCGAATCGCTCCCGAACGATGCCATACCGGGTCATCAGGGCGTAAGGCGCCGGTGCTTTCACCTGCTTCAACTGCTTCTGGATGTCGTGGTGACAGCATGGCGCGGCCAGCACCAGCGGGGCCTCCCAGCCCACTGCCCGGGCCAGCGCGTCGTCGGTCGCGGTGTCGCAAGCGTGCAGTGCCAGCACCACGTCCGGCGGGGTCTCCAGCTCCGCGTCGGCGATGGTCGCATCCACGAACCGCAGGTGGTCCTGCCACCCCAGCGCGGTGACCCGACGGGTGTTCCGGAGCCGCGCGTCCGGGCTCCGGTCGATCCCGGTCATCCGTACCTCGTGCCCGCCTGCGGTCAGCAGGTGGTACGCCGCCAGGGTCAGGTAGGCGTTGCCACAACCGAGGTCGACCACCTGCAGCGGTCGCCCGGCGGGGATCCGCCCGGCGGCGATGGCCTCGTCCAGGGCCGGCGCGAGCAGCTTGCAGAACTCGTCGATCTGCTTGTACTTCGACTGCCGCGACGGCTTCACCCGGCCGAGGTGGTCGCTGATCCCGAGCTCGATCAGAAACGGCGCGGCGGGGTCGAGCAGCCGCTGTTTGGTCCGGTCGTGCCCGGTCTGCTGCTCTCGGCTGTCGTCCTGCCGGTGCAGCAGCAGCTTGCCCTTCTTGGTGTAGCGCAACCGCAGCGTCTCGGTGGTGGTCTCGACATGCCAGTTCCCGTACGGCTCGGCCAGCAACTCGTCGACCAGCTTGTCCGTTTCCGGACCGCTGCCGGCGTTGCGAGTGTGCGCCTGACGCTCGTCGTAC
>JAWWOY010000457.1:0-6661 GCA_033851195.1 Kribbellaceae bacterium
CCGGGAAGATCGTGGCGTTGTTGGCCTGTCCGATCTTGTAGTCCACCCCGTCGTGTGGCACTGGCCCCCAGGGGGTGCCGGTGCCGATCAGCGCTCGGCCGTCGGACCACCGGATCAGGTCAGCGGGGTGAGCCTCGATCTTCTCGGTTGGATTCGACAGCGGGAAGATCAGTGGCCTCTCGACGTGGGCCGCCATCTCCTTCACGACGGTCTCGGTGAAAGCGCCGCCCACCGTGGAGGTCCCGACCAGGATGGTCGGGCGCACCGTGGCGACCGTCGCTGCCAGACCGATGAGTCCTTCGTCGTCGCGGTCGAGGCCCGCGGCTTCTGCCGCAGGCCGGGCGTACGGGACCTGGAAGTCACGCAGGTCAGACATGTCATCGAGCAAGAGGCCCTGCCGGTCGACCAACCACACCTGCCGCGTTGCCGCCTGCGGCTCGGCCCCTGCCCGCACCATCGCGTCACGGATCTGGTCGGCGATGCCGACCCCGGCGGTACCGGCACCGAACACGACAACGCGCTGCTCGGCGAGCGAGGTGCCCGCGATCCGAACGCCCGCAAGGACCGCCGCTAGCGTGATCGCGCCGGTGCCCTGGACGTCGTCGTTGAAGATGCACGCCTTGTCGGCATAGTTGCGAAGGATCCGCCGAGCGTTGGACGGGCCGAAGTCCTCGAAGTGCAGCAACGCCTTCGGGAACAGGCGGGACGCGGTGGCGACGTAGGCATCCACCAGTCGGTCATAGGCCGCCCCACGCGTCCGCGAGCGGCGCAAGCCCACGTACAGCGGGTCGTTCAGAAGCGCCTCGTTGTCGGTACCTACATCGAGCATGACCGGAAGGACCCGGCGCGGGTCGATGCCGGCCGCAGCACTGTAGATCGCCAGCTTGCCCTGCGAGATTGCCATGCCGTTGCTGCCCCAGTCCCCGATACCCAGGATCGCCTCGGCATCGGTGACGACGAGGAGGTCCACGTCATCGGCTCCGAGTCCGGTATTGACGAGCGCCTGCTCAATACCGTCCGGGTCGTCGACGGACAAGTACACCCCGCGGGGGCGCTGGTACTCCTCGCTGTATTTCTCGATCGCCTCCCCCACCACCGGGTCGTACACGATCGGCAACATCTGCGTCAGGTGATCCACGAGCAGCTTGTAGTAAAGCGTCTCGTTGCGGTCCCGAAGCCCCGCCATGAACGTGTTCTGGGCCAGCGGCGTCGGCTGTGCGAGGAACTGCGCGTACGCGCGAGCGGCCTGCTCCTCCAGGGTCTGCACCGCCGGGGGCAACAGCCCCGTGATCCCCAACTCGGCCCGCTGCTTGAGCGTGAATGCGGTGCCCCGGTTACGAATCGGGTCACGCAGCACCGCTGGTCCCCCCGGGTTGATCGTCGTCGTGCTCGTGCCCATCGCTGTGTCCCCTTTTCGGTTCGGATGTTTCGTCGCGTGTCGCCGTGCTGCCGGCCTCGTGGATCGCGGCGGGCGTCGAGCCAGCCGCCTTCGCCAGTCGGCGCCTGCTCGGCCTCTGCCGGCACCACAAGCATCGAAAGCCGGAGGGTGAGGCGGCGTCATTCGATTCGGGTGAATCCCTCCAGCAGGAGAGCCGTCGCGCTGGCGGCCACCAGCGTTCCGGGCGCCACCTCCCGCACCGTGAAGGCGCCGGCGGCCCGACTTACGTCGGCACCTGCGGCCTTCCGTTCGGGCCTCAGGTCACCAGAGCGAGACCTCAGACAGGCCATAACGTGACCGGGAGCCCGAGATGGTGTCCGAGGTCTCGACCGTTGGCCGGTTGGCAAAGGCTTTGCGCCCTAGCGGAGAAGCCGCCTGGTGGCAACAAGGGACCGATGGGCCTCGGCGCGCCGGGTAACAAGGGCCCGACGAATGCCTGGAGAGGGGCCGGGCGGGTGGGGGTTGGAGATTAGGCGTGATCGGGGTGTTGGCGGCGTACCTCGATGAGCTGTAGGCCGAGCGCCTCCATCTGCGCCAAGACGCCGTACAGGGCTGACTGATCCGGCAGAATGCCGGTGAGGACTGTCTCGCCACCTTGGACTTCGACCCTGAACGCGGGGAACGCGACGAGGGTGGTTTCGCCGAGCTGTCCGCTGACGCGGATCTCGTATTGCGAAGGTAGCTCTTCTTCCATACTGCCGAGTGTCGAACTGAACGAGGTGCACACGCATCACCCGAAAGGTGTGAGCGTGCTGCCTCGGAAGCGGCGCGGCTAGTGCGGTGATCGACCCAGCAGGCCGAGCTCGCGAGCGTTTTTGACTGCTTCAGAGCGGTTGTGCGCTCCGAGCTTGCCGTAGATGTGGCGCATGTGGGTCTTGATGGTGTTGACCGACAGGATCAGCTCACCGGCGATCTCGGGCGAGGAGAGGTTGCTAGGCATGTAGCCGAGCACGCGCAACTCGCTCGGGCTCAGCGGCTCCGCCAGCTCCACTGCACCGCTCGGGGCGACCGCGGATCCGCTGTGGAGGATGTCCAAAATGTGGGTCAGAAGCGCGGCGTGAGCGCTGGCGTGACGTGGATGGCGTTCCAGCAGCTCCCGTCCGGGCGCGATCACGAACGGGAACACCAGCCGGTTGGGCTCGGCCAACGCCAGCGCTTGCTCGACTGCCGACTCCGAGGCCCGGCGGTCGCCCAGCTCCATCCATGCGCAGGCGGCTACCATCTGTGCTTGCACTCTGGTGAACTGGTGGATGACTGGCAACTCGTGGATAACTGGCGCTGATCCGTCCAGTACCGCTGCGAGGGCATCGATCGCCTCCTGCGGGCGGTGCTGGGCGTGGCGCACCAGCGCCAGCGTAGTTAGCAACTCGGCCCATGGCTCGGGCTCGTCCTCGATCGCGGCCGCCGATTCTCTGGCCTCGTCGAGCCTGCCGAGCCGAACCTGCGCCACGGTCAAGAGAGCGTGGACGTGGACCGCGAGCGCGTGCGCGCTCACCAGCAGAGTCTGCATCTCCTCGGCGCTGCGGAGCCGATTCAGGGCGCGATCCCACTCTCCCCGGGCCGCATGCAGGGCGCCGCGGGCAAGATGCCACAACAGGGAGGTCGCCGGCTCGATGTCCGACCGCAGGGCCTTCTCTGCCCGCTCCAACAGTTGCTCGGCCTCGTCGAACTCGCCGCACCAGATTAGCTTCCCGCCCAGTGTCGCCAGCGCGGGCGCTATCACGTGGCTCTCCCCCCAGCCGTGGCTCTCGGCGAGCGTGATCGCCTCGATGCACAGCTTGCTACTCTCTGCGAGAGCGTGGGCGTTGGCGGCGTACCCCAAGTGGGCCAGGCAGCCGACCTCGAGGTACGGCCGGCCGGTCCGACGTGCCAGCCGGACGGCCTGCTTCAGATGCTTTTCGGCCTCGGCCAGACCGAACCACATCTCGACAATGCCCAGGTTCATCAGCGCCACCGTGCGTAGCTCGCTGCTCAACGCAACCATGGCATGAGAGCGCACCGCATCGGGCTGGGCCAGGCGTTCCACCTGTTCCAGGACGTCGCTGAAGTCCCCACGACGGCGGGCCAGCAGCAACTTGACCACCGCGCGTGAAACGTCCAGCCGGGCCCGACGCTCGGGGGGTGCGTGGTTGAGATGGACCTCGGCGAGCGCGAGATAGGCCGCCGCATCGTCCAACGATCCGTGCTCGACCTGGTCCGCCGCCAAGATGACGGTCAGCTCCGGGTCGGCCTGCAGAGCGGCCGGCGGGAAGCGGCCGAGAAGGTCGTGCACGACTGCCGCCTGCCCGTCCAGGGTGAGGTTCAGCGCGTTATCGACGAGCAGCCGGGCTGCGTAGGCCCACGCCTCGGCGGCTTGGGCGTGGCGGATGGCCTCGACCACGTGACCGTGGGTGGCGAACCATTCTGCGGCGCGCCGGTGCAGCTCGGGCACCTCGTCAGGGGCGGTCCGGCGCAGTTCCAGGCGCAGCAGATCCCCGAACAGGTAGTGGTAGCGAAACCAGCTGCGCTCGGGATCGAGGGACACCACGAAGGCGTTGGCGTCCTCCAGAGCGTGAAACGTCTGCTCAGAGCCGGCTGTCCCGGTCAGCACATCACCTAAAGCCCCGTTGATGCGATCGACGATCGACGTGCGCAGGAGCAGGTGCCTGACCTCCGCGGGCTGGCGCTCGAGCATCTCGACCAGCAGATACTCGGCGACGGTCCGCTCGCTGCCCGAGAACTCTGCGACGAACCGCCCGGGGTCGGTGTGGCCCGTCAGGGAGATTGCCGCCAGACGCAGCCCGGCGGCCCAACCCTCGGTCCGCTCCTGCAGCAGCGCGACATCCGACTCCCGCAGCTGGACGCCGGCACCCTTGAGCAACTGCGCGGTTTCGTCAGCGCTGAACACCAGGTCGGCGCCCCGGATCTCAGTGAGCTCTCCTTCCAGGCGCAGCTGGTGAAGCCGCAGCCGGGGATCGTGGCGGCTGGCCATTACGACGCGCACCCACGGGGGCAGGCGCACCAGCATCTGCTCGAGCTGCTCGATCGCCTCGCGGGATTCCAGCTCGTTCAGGTCATCGATCACCAGAACAAGCGGTTGGTCACCGCGAGTCAGGTGCTGGAGCATCTTGTCCACGATCATGCTGGCGTCGAACTCGGGTGAAGGCGTGAGGCTCTCCAACGGGCCGTCCGGTGCGCTGACGGCCCGCTCGGCCTTGAAGAGAGACAGCCAGAAGTGCTGCGGGTCCTTCTCACCTCTCCGAACCGACACCGACGCAACCCGCCCGCGGATTGGCGGACGGTCGGCCCACATGCGCAGGAGGGTGGTCTTCCCGCTCCCAGGCGGGGCGGAGATGATCGTCACCTTCTTGGTGCTCGCACGATCCAGGAGTTCGATGAGCTCGCGGCGCACGACGGTCGTTGGCCTCATTATTGGTCTGAGCTTCCCACGAATGTACTGACATTATCGTCCGTGCGAGACCCTCGCGGGGATCACGAACGTCAGGTGGGCCGCGTATCGTACGTGCGCGACCCCATGGGTGGCCGTCTGCGTTTCGGGGAGGATCAGCATGGTGAAGTTGTCCGGCGGGAGCGCTTGGCTGGCCTGGGGCGTCGCCGTGCTCTTGACGACGCTGATCGGCGTGTTGTCCTTCAGCGTCTTCGTTCTCTCCAAGGTCTTCGGCTCCACTTCACCGGGCTCCGACCCGGCCCCACAGGTCCCGCCCCCGGCCAGCACACTGGCCTCGAAGCCCCCGGCCCCGGTGGTGAAGAGCCAGCCGGCCAAGGTGGTCGAAATCCGGACCGCGGCGAAGAACCCGCGCGTCGTCGTACTGATCGTGGCGATGCCGGCAGGCTGCGCACGGAAGCTGCATGCATCGGCCAGCGCGGAGGGGCCAGGTGCGGTTGCGGTCCGCGTCACACAGGAGACCTTTGGTGCCGGCTGCGCCCTGCAGCGCACGGCCGTTCAGGTGGCTGCCAAGGCTCCGGTCCCCGGCCGCACGGTGATCGTGAACGGCATCTCGTGGACGGTCAGCCCGGCGGGCCGCTACCGACCCGCTAGGACAGACAGCTCGACGGCAGCTCGAACCACCTGAGCTGGTCGAACCCGTCGTTCACAGTGGCCTCGCTGTCGGCATCGGCGTGCTCGCAGGCAGCGAGCAAGGCCCGGGCCTCGGCCAAGTAGGACTGCAGCTCCTCCTCCGGGGCTTTGTCGTTGTGCCGCGGGTAGCAGAGCTTGCCGTCGGCGTCGTACTCCACCTGCGAGAGGCGCATCGGCGGCTCGACCGGCCCACGGTGGTGCTTCCACAATCCGCTGGACGGATCGAACCGGTAGTCGCCCAGGAGCCGCCAGCCCTGCTGGGCGACCAGCCGGACGGCCTCCACGACGTACGAGAAGACGGGTTCGGAGATGAAGTAGTTGAAGTTCACTCTGACCCAGCCCGGTTTGATGCCTTCGCAGCCGTGCACGATCTCCTCGGCGAACTCTTGCGACCTGGCCAGATCGATGCCGAGCAGGGTGTGCCCATAGGGACCGGCGCAAGAACAACCGCCCCGACTCTGGATCCCGAACAGGTCGTTGAGCAGCGAGACGACGTAGTTGTGGTGCAGGAAGCGACCAGACGGCGCCTTGATCACGAAGGACACGATCGACAGCCGCTCGGCGTCCAGGTTGCCGAGGATCTGGATGCCCGGCTCGTGCCGCCACGCTTCGACCGCGCGGCGCAGATAGGCGTCCTCATGCGCCCGGATCACCTCGATCCCGACGGCCTGCTTCAGCTGGAACACCAGGCCGGCCCGGATCGACTCGATGATGGCCGGCGTACCGCCCTCTTCGCGGTGCACCGGGTCGTCGAGGTAGCGGTGCTCCGTCGGGTTCACGAACGCGACCGTGCCGCCACCCGGTACGTCGGGGACCCGGTTGCGCAGCAGTTCCCGCCGAGCCACCAGTACGCCGGGGGTGCCCGGGCCGCCGATGAACTTGTGCGGGCTGAGGAAGATCGCGTCCTTGTAGGCGAGCGGATCCTTCTCGCGGCCGCCGTACATGTCGATCTCGATGTACGGCGCGGCGGCGGCGAAGTCCCAGAACGACAAGGCGCCGTGCCGGTGCAGCAGGGCCGAGACCCGGTGGGTGTTGCTGACGATGCCGGTGACGTTGCTGGCCGCGGAGAACGAGCCGATCTTGAGCGGCCGGTCGGCGTACTCGATCAGTTCCTGCTCGAGCCGCGGGATGTCGATGTTGCCGTT
>JAWWOY010000516.1:0-5956 GCA_033851195.1 Kribbellaceae bacterium
CACCCAGCAGTCCGAGCAGAATGAGGTCCAGCGTCATCCCGCCGACGGCTGCGAACTGGGTGCCGGCGAACTGGAAGACCTGGGTGACCAGCAGCGACACCAGCACCGCGAGCTCGAACAGCCGCACTGCCCTGGCGCGATCGCCGCGCCTTAGCCGGAGCCAGCCCCGGCCGGTGAACGTGGCCGACAAGAGACTTCCCGCTGCCACCCCCAGCACCGGGAAGTCCGTCAGCAGCCGCCCGTCGTCGAACCGGATCCAGGCCGCGATGGCGGGCGCACCGATCGCCTGCACCACCAGTACGGCGACCGCGATGCGCGGCGCGCGCGGATGCGTCGCCAACTGATCGAACCCTCTCTGCAGCGCTTGCCAGCCAGCATCGACCGGAGCTGCCAACTCGACCTCGTCCGGCGAGCAGGCCGCCAGTAGCGCCCGGGTCTCGGCTCGACCCTGGACCTCCGGGCCGACCTCGCGGAGTTGCTCCGACGCCTGCGCGACCCGGCGTCGCGACAGTCCGCCGGCTACGCCTTCGACGGCAAGGTCGACCACGTTCGCGAGCCGCTCCCGCGGGTCGATCGGACGCCGGCTGGTGAAGAACTTCGCGGCGAGCACGATCAACACGAAGACGACGTACACGATCGCCGCGGTCGGTTTGTAGAAGTAGTTGTTGTCCGAGGTGACGAACTTGCCGACCTCGTCGATGAACAACCCGAAGCCGATCCCGCCGACCAGCGCCGCGGCCGGCCGCACCACCGGGCCGACGTACGCGAGCAGGAGGAAGATCGACACCAGCATCAGCAGGCCGCCAGGCAGCACGTGCGCGATGTGCAGTCCGCCGCCGCCGATCTGCGGGTAGCCGCTCAGTCCTAGGATCAGCCGGGTGATCAGCACTGTCGAGACGCCCGCCACCACGAACGTGGTCAGATGCTCCGCGGTCCGGACATTGCGGACCAGTCCGGCCCGCATCAGGTATGGCGACCGCGCGCCCGAGGTGGTCATGGCGAGACGCTACCGGGTGCTGCCGACAACTTCCCGTCGAGTGTTCGAAGAATTTTCCGCAGCCAAGGAGCGAGTGTGAAGATCACCGGGATCCGGGTCGAGGTCACCTCGAAACCCAAGGCGCATGCCGTCCGGGATGCGCTCCAACTGCTCGACCGCGACGGCCACACCCTCGTCGTCATCGAGACCGACGAGGGGGTGACGGGTGTCAGTGACACCTACTTCGGCCGGGTCGCGAGTTCGCCCGCGGTGCTGGCCGCCATCATCACCGATCAACTGGCGCCGGCGATCATCGGCGACGACCCGACACTGATCCGGCAGGTACGGCAGAAGCTGTGGAAGCTCACCGACTACCAGGGCAGCACCGGCCTGTCGTCGTACGGCATCTCCGCGATCGATCTGGCCCTGTGGGACCTGCTGGGCAAGTCACTTGACGTTCCGGTCTGGAAGTTGCTGGGCGCCCAGCGGATGTCCATCCCGACGTACGCGATGGTGGGCTGGCTCGAGCTCGACGTGGCCGGTCTGGAAGCGGTCGCCGCCACGGCGATGGAGCAGGGCTTTCGTGGCGTGAAGATGAAGGTCGGCGGCGGACCGCTCAGCGAGGACGTCACCCGGATCAAGGCGGTCCGGGCCGTGATCGGCCAGGATGCGCCGCTGATGGTCGATGCCAACCAGGCCTTCGACTACAGCGAAGCCCTCCGCAGGGGCAGGGTGTATGAGGAGCTCGACTGCCGCTGGTTCGAGGAGCCGTTGCCGGCCGCCGCAACCGAGGAGCACATCCGGCTGGCAGGCAAACTCGATATCCCGATCGCTACCGGTGAGAACCGCTACGGGCAGGCGCAGTTCCGCGACCTGATCGCCGGCGGTGGCGTCGGCGTCGTCCAGCCCGATCTGAGACGGGCCGGCGGATTGACCGACTGCCTTGAGATCGGGCTGATGGCCGCGGGGTTCGGTATTCCCTATGCCTCCCACGGCGGCGGGGCGCATATCCACGTCCTGGCGGCGCTGCCCAACACCATTTACGTGGAGAGCGGACTGCTCCCGGCAGACGGCCGAGTGGAACTGGTGGACGGCTGCTACCCGCTCCCGATGGGGCCGGGCCTGTCTTCCTGGGACCAGTAGACCACTTCAGCCGATCGCGGCTGACCGGGTTGCCTCTTCGTGTTCGACGTCTGTCCCGGACATCGCGTCGATCAGGTAGACCTGGGTGCCAGCCTGAGGGTCTCGGGCGTGGAGGACGTGGAATGTCGGGGAGAACGGCCCGCCGAGGTCGACGACGGTGGCGCTGGCGCCCTTGACGGCTCGCTCGAGGTGGTTCGGCGTGGTCAGATCGATCCTGGTCACCACCCCCGGAGTGACCCAGACGGGTACGCCGGCCAGGGTACCGGTGAGTTGGAGGTGGAAGTGGCCGCAGAGCACGGCGTGGACGTCGGTTCCGGCCAGGGCTGAGCCGAGCTCTGTGGCGTTCTGCAGGGCTACGGACTTCATGAGCTCAGACGACTCCAGGATCACCGGTGGGTGGTGGAGGACCACGATGGACCCGGCCGGCGCCGGCTGGGTCAGCACGGCCTCCAGCCACTCCAGTTGGACTTCGCTGACGAGTCCATGCACCGACCCGGGAACGAGGCTGTCGAGCGTGATCACGCGCAGACCTGCGACCTCGCTGACGGCTGCACGTTCGCCACCGGTCTCGCTGACGAGGCGCCCCACATCGGTCCCGTCCGGGGCGAGATGCCCTGAGCCGAGTACGGCGGCGAACGCCTGGCGGTCGTCGTGGTTGCCGGTGCAGTAGACGTGCGGGATCCCGCGCTGGGCGGCGAAGCTGCTGATCCGCTCCCTGGCGGCCGCGTATCCTTCGACCGACCCGTCGTCGGCGATATCCCCGCTGACCACGACGAGGTCGATGTCCCGCACGTGGCGTGCGTCGTACAGCATCCGCTCGAGCGCAGCGATCGGGTCGACGCCGTCCTCGTCGAGACCATCGCGGCTCAGATGAGTGTCGGACAGGTGCAGGATCCGGTGGCGGTTGGTCGGCATGGCGCGCTCCTCATCTCGATGATGAGGGGCACCCAGGCGGTCGATGCCCCGACGTCACTCCCCGGTGGTGAACCACCCGCGCCAGTCGTGTGAGAGATCAGCGTACGACGGCGCCGGCTCAGTCCCAGACGTCCTTGCTCTTCGCAGAAGTGTCATCGGTCCGGCCGATCACTGCCTGAGGCCCTCGTCGCCGGACGTGTTGTCGGACTCTCTGCGAGGGCTCTTCGTAGCGCCAGCGAAGAGGCTGATCCCGGCACCCATGATGGCGACGAACCACAGGCCGACCGACAGGCTGGTGTGCTGTGCGATGAAGCCGATCACCGGCGGGCCGAGGATGAAGCCCGCATAGCCGACCGTGCTGACGGTGGCGATGGCGTCCGCCGGGCGGGGCGCCCCGTCGCCTGCAGCACTCACTCCACCCGGGAATACGCTGGACAACCCGAGGCCCCACAAGAGAGCTCCGACGAACGCCACGCCAGTCCACGGCACTGTCAGGGTGATGGCGACGCCGGCGACCGTGAGCACCCCTGAAAGCCGCAGCGTCAGACCCCGGCCGAGCCGCTCGATCGCCGTCGTACCAAGGAGGCGGCCGGCCGTCATGGCGATGGTGAAGGCGGTGAAGCCGGCCGCAGCAAGGCCTGGCGACGCGTTCCGGTCGTCCCGGAAGAACAGCGCCAGCCAATCGGCTGCGGCTCCCTCGCCGACCGTCGAGCAGAGCACCATGACGCCGATCAGGATCAGCCGGAGGTCGAGCACCTGCCAGGTCGACCCGTGCTCCAGGGGCGCCGTCTCCCCCGCCGCAGGGACCTCATCGCGGTCAGGCAGGAAGCGGGCGGTACTCCAGAGCCCAAGACCCACTGCAACCGCTGCAGCCAGCACGAAGTGCACCCAGACCGGCAGGCGTACCGCGGCCAGCCCGGACCCGATCGCGGCTCCGATGATGCTGCCCAGACTCCAGAGCCCGTGGAAGCGCGGCATCAGTGCCCGGCCGACTGCCTGCTCGACGTGGTGGCCTTGCACATTCATCGAGACGTCCCAAGCGCCCCAGAACAAGCCCATCCCGAACAAGACCAGCCCGAGTGTCAGGGCGTTCTGCGCGAACCCCGCGCCGATCACTACCGGCGAAGCGACCACCACGCAGATCGTGGTGACGGTCCGGCTGCCCCATCGGCGGCAGGCCCACCCGGTCAGTGGCATCGATACCAGTGAACCGGCCGCCAGCGCCAGCAACGCCAAACCCAGTACTGCGGGGCCGACGCCGAGCCGGTCCCGCACATCCGGGATCCGGGTCGCCCACGATGCGTACAGCAGGCCGTTGGCTGCGAACACGACGTAGATGCCCGCTACGGCCCTGCGGGCAGCGACCTGGGTGGTCGCGGACTCCGTAGACGTCACCGGACGAGTGCCGCGATCACAACGATGGCGACGAGCGACAGCAGTACGACGCTAGTGACGATCCGCCGGGTCCGAGGGTCCACCGGCTCAGGCTAATGCTTACCACTGACCACCCCGTACGCCGGAGGCACGCCCGGCCGCGCCGAGAGCTACCGCCGGCTCCGGACGGTGGACACCCCGCGGGCGGTAGCCGAGCACGTCGGAGAAGCCGAGGTAGTCCGACAGCAACCAGATGATCGCAAGCCACATCTCGGTCCCCTGTAGCCCCGGGATCGCACGGTCATCCCCACCGTCGGGCGCGAAGGCGAAGCCTTGCTCGTCGACCCAGCGGCCGAGGATCCCCGCAAGCGCGGCCTCGGCCCAGTGGCGACCGTCCGCGCGACCGACGTCAGTCTGCTGACCGGCAAGCCACAGCGGGTGGATGACGTCGAGCGTGTTGCAGGCGTTGTACCCGTCACCGGTGAACACCGACTGGTCCTGCGCATGCGTGAGTACAGTCCTGACTGCCGCTTCCGGGTGGGGCAGCGGCAACCCGAATTGGGCATACGTACCTCTGGTCAACCGGTAGAACCCGTTGACGACCTGGAGCCAGCCGTCATCCGGATGCGGCGTACCCCACAGGCCTGTCACCGGGTCGGCCCGCGCAGTCAGCCAGCCCATTAGCGTGAACAACGGCCCGCGGCCGACGTCGTCGAAGTCGCTCAGGTTGCGCGCGATGGCTGTACCCACCGAGTCCACCCCGGCACCGGCACTCCAGGCGCGCCTCTCCCAGGGCAGCGCGTCGAGCCGTTTCTCGAGTTCAGCAGGCGGGCAGTCGTTCACCGCGTGGGTCGGGTGCTCCAACTGGCTGCCGAGGAGCTGAAGTGCATAGCCGACGCAGAGGATGTGGTAGCTCGCCGGGCCCTCGAAGGCGGACAGCCTGGTGGCGTCGACCGGCTGATCGAGCGCGGCATCGGCGAGATCGCCCGGCGCAATCAATCCCGTGGCCGGATCCTGCCGGCTGCGCAAGCGGCGTACGAGGTCGTCGCGGGAGTGGGGGGCGGGCGCCCGGCGCAGCAGCAGGTCGGAGATCTCGATCGCGTCGCACCAGGGCCGGATCGCCCGGTTAACGCTCTCGTCGTCGACGCCAGGGCGGTCGATGAACCGCTCGCCATCATGGCAGCGCGCGAGCAAGTCCCCGGCTTGTTCGCGGGCTCGTACGGCGAAGGCCGCCGCCTGCTCCGGCAGCCCCACGCTCTGCCGCGAGGACGGCCGAGGCACCGTTTGCCCCGAGCGGCGGTCGCGGATCTTGCGAGCCGGGTTGCCGACGACAACGGCCCACTCGTCGACGTCCTTCGTCACCACCGCACCGGCTCCCACGATGCTGTGCGCGCCGATCGTGACGCCGTCCAGGATCAGCGCGTTCGAGCCGATCCACACGTCGTCGCCAACCGTGATGCCCAGGCTCGTGTGAGGCTGCTTGAAGATCGGCTGGTCCGGCCCGGTGCCGTGGTTGAAGGCGAGCAGGGACGCATGCGCGCCGACGCG
>JAWWOY010000525.1:0-5979 GCA_033851195.1 Kribbellaceae bacterium
GCTTCTGCGTCGCCTCGTCGACGGCCGACTGGACCTCGATCAGGCTCGGCGTCGCATCCGACCCGCCGTACGCGAAATGAGCACCCAGTACGTCGCCGGCGCGGGTGGTCGCGGTGACGTCGGGCAGAGCCTGGACCAGGACCCGGGCGGCCTCGACGTCGTCCACCACGGCGACCTTGCGCAGGATCCGGCGCAGCGCCGAGCGCAGACTGTCCGGGCACTCGACCGCATCCACGGCGTACGTCGCTCCGCCCGGCAGCGGCGGCCAACTCGGGGAGTCGTCCACGGGGGCATCGCCGAGGAGCATCCCGGCCCGGCCGAGATCGTGCTCCTTGAGGTGCCCGACAGCATCCACAGCGGCGGCGGTATGGCTTACGGCCACCGCGTCGGCCGCCTCACCCAGCGCGGCGGCAACAGCGGTTTCGAAACCGGCCCGGACGGTCAGCAGAGCGGCAACCGAACCCATCAGGCCGGTGACCTGCTCGGAGGCGGCCAGCAGAGCGCCGGCGCCGTCCTTGCGGTTCAGGCCGAGCTCCAGGGCCTCCTTGCGGGCGGACAGGCCGGTCCGGTCGCGCTCGGCGTCCCGCTCCTCGGCCCGTAGTTTGACGAGGCGCTCGTCCAGTTCGTCGAGCAGACTCTGGGCCGACTCATACTCCGCGTCGAGGCCCTGCTCGCCGGCGTCGAGGCCGGCCACCTGGGTCTCCAGGGCGGTGAAGTCGTGCTGAGCCTTCGCGGCCCGGTCCTCTGCCTCGCCGCGGGCGGTGGCGAGGCGGCCGATCTCGGACTCGGCGGCGGCCGCGCGGCTCTTCAGCGCGTTCACCTGGCCGGTCAGCCGGGCCAGGCCCTCGCGGCGGTCCGCGGCGGCACGGGTCAGCGCCGCGATCCGGCGCTCCTCCTCGGCGTGCTGCCCCTCCAGTTGCTGCCGGCGCTCGACCGCATCGTCGAGAAGCTCGGAGTGGGCCTCCACCTCGGCCTCGATCTGGGCCTCGGTCTCGCGGACCCGGGCGGCCTCCAGCTCGAGCTCCTCGGGGTCGCGGCCGCTGCGCGGCTCCTCGGCCTCGTCGTTCAGGCCGCGGAGCCGGTCCGCGGCGATCCGAGCAGTGCCCTTGATCCGCTCGGCGAAGCCGGACAGCTGGTACCAGGTGTCCTGCGCGGCCTGGAGCGCCGGCGCGTCGGTGAGCAGTGCGTCCTCCAGCGTGGCCTCGGTCTCGCGGGCCTGCCGCAGCGTGGCCTCGGTCTCAGCGCGCTTGGTGGTCAGCGCCGCCTCGTCCTTGAGCTCGGCCTCGAGCGCCGACTGGGCCTGGACGATGTCGTCGGCCAGCAGCCGGGACCGGCCGTCGCGGACCTCAGCCTGGATCGTCACCGCTCGTCGCGCCACCTCCGCCTGGCGACCGAGCGGCTTCAACTGCCGGCGGATCTCGCTGATCAGGTCACCAAGGCGGTGCAGGTTGCCCTCGGTGGCCTCCAGCTTGCGGATCGCCTTTTCCTTGCGCTTGCGGTGCTTCAGTACGCCGGCGGCCTCCTCGACGAAGCCGCGACGGCCCTCGGGGGTGGCGCGCAGGATCGAGTCGAGCTGGCCCTGGCCGACGATGACGTGCATCTCGCGGCCGATGCCGGAGTCGCTGAGCAGTTCCTGGACGTCGAGCAGTCGGCAGTTCTGGCCGTTGATCTGGTAGTCCGAGCCGCCGTTGCGGAACATCGTCCGCGAGATGGTGACCTCGGAGTAGTCGATCGGGAGCGCGCCATCGGTGTTGTCGATGGTCAGCACGACCTCGGCCCGGCCGAGCGGGGCCCGGCCGGACGTGCCGGCGAAGATGACGTCTTCCATCTTGCCGCCGCGCAGCGACTTCACGCCCTGCTCGCCCATCACCCAGGCGAGCCCGTCGACGACGTTGGACTTGCCCGATCCGTTCGGCCCGACGATGCAGGTGATGCCCGGCTCGAAGTTCATCGTGGTGGCCGATGCGAACGACTTGAAACCTCGGAGCGTCATGCTCTTCAGATACAAAGCGGAGCTCCCAACCCGTGTAGAGGACAGACAATACCGACGCACGCGCCAGGTTCTGGTATTGAGAACCTGACGCGTGCGTCATCACTGTCGGTGACGATTTCCGCTACCGGGGATGTTTGACACAGAACATGGAACGGCGGTTGCCCGGACGGGGGCCGCCGCCGTCGGTGGTGCGGACGGTGATGGTGGTACCGCGTCGGTCGTCAGACCGAGGCAGGGGCGCGCAGAGCCTCGTCTACCGTGAGGAGTCGGCCGTCATGTACGGCCGCGACCAGATGGTCGTTCTCTGCCTGCAGGCGCATCACATGCGCCTCCAGATCGGCGACACGCCGATTGAGCAGACGAACCTGCTCCAGCATGCGCGGGTCAGTGCCTCCAAGGTGCCCTAGAAGAGCCTTGGCCATTGTGCTGTCCTCCGGAAGGTTTCAGGCAGGTGGCGCCCCTGGTCTGCGGGGCGCGAGAAATATGTGTGCCGTCTTTCAGGGTGACACCGCCTTGGCACAGGGTCAACCTGGCGCTACGCGGATTAACGTTATCCTGCTCACCACCGGGCGTGTCGCGGCACCGGCTGACACTTCGGGCAGCGGTAGGACGAACGGTTCATGAACGCCTCGCGACGGATCGGCCGGCCGCACCGCGGACAGGGCGCGCCCTCCTGGCCGTACGCCGCCAGGCCGCGCTCGAAATAGCCCGATTCCCCGTTCACGTTGACGTACAGCGCGTCGAAACTGGTGCCGCCGACATCCAGTGCGGCCGCCATCACCTCGCGGGCGTGGCGGAGAATCTCCTTGATTTGCAGGGGTTTCATCGTGTCCGTGGCCCGGGCGTAGTGCAGCTTTGCCCGCCAGAGCGCCTCGTCGGCATAGATGTTGCCCACGCCGCTGAGCAGCGACTGGTCCAGCAGGGCCCGCTTCAGCCCGGTCTTGCGACGCCGTACGCCGGCGACGAAAAGCTCGGGGTCGAACAGCGGGTCGAACGGGTCCCGGGCGATGTGCGCGATCTCTGCCGGCAGCTCCGCGCCGCCTTCGGAGTAGGAAAGTCCACCGAACATCCGCTGGTCCACAAAGCGGACCTCGCCGCCGTCATCGGCGAAGCGGAACCGCACCCGCAGGTGCTTCTCGTCCTGCGCCCCGACCGGCTGGACCCGGAACTGGCCGCTCATGCCGAGATGGGTCAGCACGGCGTCTCCGGATTCCAGCGGCAGCCACAGGTACTTGCCGCGCCGCGCCGGGGTGGCGAAGACCTGGCCCTTGAGCCGGGCCACGAAGTCGTCCGGCCCGGCCAGGTGCCGGCGTACCGGGCGGGGGTGCAGGACCTCGACAGAGTCGATCGTGCGGCCGGTGGTGAAGTCCGCGAGTCCGCGGCGAACGACCTCTACCTCGGGAAGTTCGGGCACTAGTCCTGGGAGGGGTCGATGCTGTCCGGGTGGGCGGCGCGCAATGCCTTCCACGCGGTCTCGGCGGCCTGCTGCTCGGCTTCCTTCTTGCTCCGGCCGATGCCGTGCCCGTAGGTTTCCGAGCCGATCCGGACCCGCGCCTCGAAGGTCTTGGCGTGGTCCGGCCCGGATTCCGCGATCACGTACTCCGGGACGCCGACGCTCAGCTGGGCGACGAGCTCCTGCAGGCTGGTCTTCCAGTCCAGGCCGGCGCCGAGGCGCGCGGAGGAGTCCATCAGCTCGTCGAACAGGGTGTGCACGACCTGGCCCGCGACCTCGAAGCCGCGGTCCAGGTAGACGGCACCGATCAGTGCCTCGACGCAGTCGGCCAGGATCGAGGACTTGTCCCGGCCACCGGTCGCCTCCTCACCGCGGCCGAGGCGCAGGTACTTGCCGAGCTTGAGCTCCCGCGCCACCCCCGCCAAGGCGCGCATGTTGACCACAGCTGCGCGCAGCTTGGCGAGACGGCCCTCGGACAGGGCCGGGTGGTTGCGGAACAGCGACTCCGTGACGATGACGCCGAGCACGGAGTCCCCGAGGAACTCCAGCCGCTCGTTGGTCGGCAGCCCACCGTTCTCGTACGCGAACGAGCGGTGGGTGAAGGCGTGCTCCAGTAGTCCGTCAGCCAGCGATACGCCGAGCCGCTGGTTCAGCTCGGCGTAGAGCCCCTCTTCGTTGACCGAGTTCACTAGGCGAGGTGTCGCTTAGCTCTCGACGACCTGGCGACGCTCACCCTTGGCGCCGTACTGGCCGCAGGTCGGGCAGACGGTGTGCTGCAGGTGCTTCGCGCGGCAGGCGGGGTTCACGCAGGTGACGAGCGAGGGGGCAGTGGCCTTCCACTGGGCCCGACGGCTCCGGGTGTTGCTGCGCGACATCTTCCGCTTCGGAACGGCCACGGTTATGACTCCTCGAGTTGCTGTCTAGGTTCTGTTATTGCGGTCTTGCGGCAGTGCTTCATCCTGCTGGAGCAGGCCGGTCAGAGCCGACCAGCGCGGGTCGGCACCGTCCTCGTGCTGGTGGCCGGGCTCCTCCACCAGGCGGACCCCACACTCGGGGCACAGACCCGGACAGTCGTCCGTACACAGCGGCTGGAACGGCAGCGCGAGCACCACCTGGTCCCTCAGTGCCGGCTCGAGGTCGATCAGATCGCCCTCCATCCGGCTGGCCTCGTCCGGTTCGGCATCGCTGCCCGGGTAGACGTACAGCTCCTGGACGTCAGCGAGGAACTCGTCCTCGATATCGACCAGGCACCGCGCGCACTCCCCGACCAGCCGGCCACTGGCCGTACCGGTGACGAGCACCCCTTCGACAACCGATTCCAGTCGCAGATCGAACTGGATCGGATCGCCCTCCGGGACGCCGATCACGTCGATTCCGAGTTCTGCCGGTGCCGGTGCGACGAAAGAGACCTCGCGCTGGGATCCTGCGCGGCGACTCAACTCGTGCGTATCGATCACGAGTGGGGACCGCGGGTCCAAGGCGCTCAGGACATCCCTTTCAAAGCGTGGGCAGGCAGAGACTCGGCCTCGTCGAGACCGAGTTTCAACACTACCAACTTCCCGCCGCCCCGCCCAATCCGGGGCCCGATTCAGGTTCTTGCTCAGTCCGCGGCCAGCCGTGCCAGCAGCCGTGGGTGCACCGCGGGCGGCACGAAATCCGACACGTCGCCGCCGAGCCGGCCGACCTCTTTGACCAGGCTGGAGGAGATGAACGAGTGCTCCGGCGCGGTCGGCACGAAAAGCGTGTCCACGCCCGTGAGCCGCCGGTTCATCTGGGCCATCTGCAGCTCGTAGTCGTAGTCACCGCCGGAGCGCAGCCCCTTGACGATGACGCCGGCGTCCTGGGCCCGGCAGTAGTCCACCAGCAGGCCCTCGAACTTGTCGACCCGGACGTTGCCGAAACCGGCCACCACCTCGGTCAGCATCTCGATCCGCTCGTCGACGCTGAACAAGCGCCGCTTGGACTCGTTCACCCCGGCCGCGACGATCACCTCGTCGAAGGCGGCTGACGCCCGCGAGATCACATCCAGGTGCCCGTTCGTGGGCGGGTCGAACGTCCCGGGGAAGACAGCGCGACTCACGAGGTCACCTCCGACACTTCTGGCGACACTTCTGGCACCCGGTGACCGTACCAAAGCCGCGCCTCGCCGTACTTGCGATCACGCAGCGGCGCGAACCCGTGGGGCCACTCCCACGGTTCCCGCTTGCCCCGCTCGACCACCACCACCGCGTCGTCCGCGAGCCACCCGTTCGCGACCAGGTCGTTGAGGACGCCCTGCAACTCCGAGGTCTCCAGCTTGTACGGCGGGTCCGCGAACAGCAGGTCGTACGGCTCGGCCGGGTTCTGCCCCGCGGCGACCCGCTCGGCCGCGCGCACCACGACGGAGGCGCCGGGCAGCCCGACGGCACGGACGTTCGCGTTCACCACCTCGGCAGCCTTCCGGTCCTGCTCGATCAGCAGCACCCGCTCGGCGCCGCGGGACAACGCCTCCAGCCCGACCGCGCCCGACCCGGCGTACAGGTCGAGCACGGCG
>JAWWOY010000546.1:0-3602 GCA_033851195.1 Kribbellaceae bacterium
TGCTGTTCGGCGTCGCCTCCTTCCTCGGTGGTATCGCGCAGAACGAGTCGCTGCTGCTCGCCAGCCGGATCCTGCAGGGCCTGGCAGCCGCGGCGGCCTCGCCGAACGCGCTCGCGCTGATCACCACTACCTTCCCGGCCGGCAAGGAACGCAACCGCGCGATGGCCGTGTACGCCGCCATGTCGGGTGCGGGTGCTGCCGTCGGGCTGATCCTCGGTGGTGCGTTGACGGAGGCGTCGTGGCGCTGGACCTTCTTCATCAACACCCCGATCGGCCTGATCGTGGCCGTGCTGGCGATCCGCTTCCTGGGTGAGTCGGCCCGTCAGACCGGCAAGTTCGACCTGCCGGGGGCGATCACCGGAACCGTCGGTCTCACGTCGCTCGTCTACGGTCTGACGCACGCCGCGCAGAGCGGCTGGGGCGACGCGACAACGATCGCCTTCATCGCGGCCGGGGTGATCCTGATCGGCGCCTTCCTGAGCATCGAGGCCCGGTCGCGGCACGCCCTGATGCCGTTCCGGATCCTGGCCAACCGGACCCGCGGGATCAGCTTCTTCGTGATGCTGATCGTCGGCGCGGCGGTGTTCTCGATGTTCTACTTCCTGGGCATCTTCATCCAGAACGTCATGGGTTACAGCGCGTTGAAGACCGGCTTCGCGTTCCTGCCGTTCAGCTTCGGCATCGTCATCACCGCGCAGATCGCGTCGGCGCTGATCTCCCGGATCGATCCGCGCTGGATCTCGGGTGTCGGTGCTGCTCTGCTCGCCGGTGGCATGTTCGGCTTCAGCCGGCTCGCGGTGGACTCGACGTACTTGACCCACCTGCTGCCGTTCATCCTGCTGCTGTCGTTCGGCATGGGCCTGATCTTTGTGCCGCTCACCCTGACCGCTGTCAGTGGTGTCGCCAACGAAGACTCCGGTGTCGGCTCGGCGGTGCTGAACACGGTCCAGCAGATCGGTGGCGCGATCGGCCTGGCCCTGCTCGGCACGGTCTCCACCACTGCGATCAAGGACAAGTTCGCCGAGCTTGCTCCGGGCCTGGCGAAGGTCGCTGAGTCCGGGCAGTCGCCTGAGCAGATCAAGCAGTTGCAGGGCCAGGCGCAGGCGATCGCCACCACCCACGGTTTCACCACTGCGTTCACCTGGTCGGGGTTCATCATCCTGGGCGCCGCGATCGTCACCGTGATCGGCCTGTCGGTCAAGCACGAGGACCTGGCCAACGACGGCCAGCCCGGCGGCGTACACGTCGGCTGACCGCACCGCAGCTGGAATCTTCCCAGCCACCACGTAGGCTGGTGAAGTCTCGAAGGGCCGCACCCCGGGCGGGGGTTGCGGCCCTTCGTGCTGTCCGGGTCAGCCTGAGCTGGTGGTCGCTCCGATCTTGGCCCGGATGCGGGCGGTCTTGACCGCAGTTGTCAGCGTCTGGATGTCGTATGCGCCGTAGTGCCGCTGCCCATTGATGAAGAAGGTCGGCGTGCCGGATACGCCGCTGAGGTCTGCCGACTCGACGTGCTGGGCGACGCGGCCCGCGAAGACGTGTCGCTTGACCTGGTCATGAAACTGATCGCGGTCCAGCCCCAGTTCATCGGCGTACTGCAGCAGATCGGTGATTCGCAGCCTGTCCTGCCTGTCCAGCAGCAGATCGTGCATCTCCCAGAACTTGCCCTGCGCCGCCGCGGCCTCGGAGGCCTCGGCCGCCAGGTCTGCCTGCGGGTGGACGTCAGTGAGCGGCAACTGCCGCCACACGTACCTGATGTCGTCATCGGTCAGCAGGTCCCGTACGACCGGTTCGGCCTGGCCGCAGTTGGGGCATTGGAAGTCGCCGTACTCGACGATTGTCACGGAGGCGGTCGCCGGTCCGCGGATGTGGTCGCGGGCAGGGTCAACCGGAGTGGCCAGGTCCACCAGCACATCTGCATCGCCGAGTAGCGCAACTGCCCGGCGACGGGGTGTCATCCACGCGGTGATGCGGAAGACCGCCCAGGCGAGCACCGTTGCGATGACCGCGACGGAGAGCAGGCCGAGTTTCGCCTGGTTGAGCTCCGGGCCCTGGAAGGCCAGGGTGGCGATCAGCAGGGAGACGGTGAAGCCGATCCCGGCGATGAATCCGCTGACGGTGACCGACGCCCAGCCCACCTGCGGGCGGATCCGTCCGCCGCTCAGCTTGGCCAGCAGCCACGACATGCCGACGATGCCGATGGGCTTGCCGACCAGGTAGCCGGCGATGATTCCGATGGCGATCGGAGAACGGTACGCGTGGGCGAGGAAACTACCGTCGATGACGATGCCGACATTCGCCAGACCGAACAGCGGAACGATGACGTAGCTCGTCCACGGGTGGTAGAAGTGCTGCAGTCTCGCGTTGGGCGACAACGTCGAGGTCAGACCGGCAGTGGCCGACCGGGCGAGTTCCGGCGTCGGTTGCTCACGGAACAGCCTGAACAGCCAGGTAGCTTGCTCGAGGTCGCCGCGAGCCGGAGAGTAGGCCGATGCCGTCAGGCCGATTGCGAGCCCGGCGACCACCGGGTCGACGCCGCTCTCCAGCAAGGCCGCCCAGGTGACGACACCGAGAACGAGGAAAACCAGGCCGCGTCGCACCTGCAGCCTGACGGCCAGGACCAGCACGGCGAAGGCGGCGATCGCGATGCCGAGGGGCAGCAGCTCGACGTGCGCGCTGTAGACGACAACGATCACGAGCAGCGCCACCAGGTCGTCCACCACGAACACCGTCAGGAGGAACACCCGCATCCGGTCCGGCACCCGGCGGCCGAAGAGTGCTAACAGGCCGAGCGCGAGGGCCGTGTCGGTGGACATCGCCACGCCCCAGCCGTGCGCGCCGTCGCCGCCCCGGTTCACCGCCAGGTAGATCAGGACCGGAAGCAGCATGCCGGCGAGTCCCGCGGCGCACGGCAGCACGAACCTGCTCCGGTCCCGTAGCTCGCCCAGGTCGAACTCGCGGCGTGCCTCCAGGCCGACCACCAGGAAGAACAGCGTCATCAGGCCGCTGTTGATCCAGGTGCGCAGATCCATGCTCACGCCCGCATTACCGAGGCGGATGGAGAAATCCGTGCGCCAGACGGCGTCGTACGAGGTGGTGTCGAGGTTCGACCAGATCAGCGCTGCGAGGATCGCCGCGGCCAGTACCCCGGAGCTGCCCGACTCGGTCCGCAGGAAGGCCCGCACCGGGGCGGCGACCTCCCGGCCCCAGAGCGTCCGCCGACCCAGCCGGGTCGACGAGGCAGCCTCGTCAGACACATGCTCAGGCTAGTGTCCTCAGGACATCAGCGGGGCGGGAACTTGGAGGAGACCCAGTCGCGTACGCCGCCGAGGCCATCGCCGAGGTCGCGGAGCAGTTTGGCCAGCGGGTCCTGGGACCGGCTGAACGCATCCGAGTAGGACTTGGCCGCGTTCTTCGCCTCCTGCGACATCGATGCTTCGTTGTCATTCTGGCGCTTGGGGTAGTCGCCGGAGACGATCGTGGTGTACTCGCCCTCGTCCACCCACCGGCGCAGCTCGTGCGCCCGGATGACGGCCATCGGGTGGGTCTGCGCCTCGAGCAGCAGCAGCTTCAGCACGCTGTCCCGAAGGTCGCCGGCGCTCTCG
>JAWWOY010000557.1:0-5794 GCA_033851195.1 Kribbellaceae bacterium
GCCATCGAACCCGTCTCGACCAGATCGTCGAAGGACACGATCTCGGCCTTGATGAAGCCGCGCTGGAAGTCCGTGTGGATCACACCCGCCGCCTCCGGCGCGGTGGCACCCTTGCGGATCGTCCAGGCCCGCGACTCCTTCGGCCCGGCCGTCAGATAGGTCTGCAGGCCCAACGTCTCGAACCCGACCCGGGCGAGCACATCCAGCCCCGGGTCCTCGACGCCCATCTCGGCGAGCATCTCGCGCGCCTCTTCCTCGTCGTCCAACTCGACCAGTTCGGCCTCGAACTTGGCGTCCAGGAAGATCGCCTCGGCCGGCGCCACCAGGTCTCGCATCTTGCCCAGCAGATCCTCGTCGGCCAGCTCGTCCGCGTCACAGTTGAAGACATACAGGTAGGGCTTGGCCGTCATCAGCATCAGTTCGCGGATGGCGGCGCGGTCCACCTTGGTGGCGATGATCGGCGTACCGGCCTCGAGGTGCTTCTGTGCCTCGCGGACGGCTTCGAGGACGACGACGTTCTCCTTCTTCAGCCGCGCTTCCTTCTCCAGCCGGGGCAGCGCCTTCTCGACGGTCTGCAGGTCGGCCAGGATCAGCTCGGTCTGGATCGTGGAGATGTCGTCGGCCGGCGAGACCTTGCCGTCGACGTGGGTGACGTCGTCGTCACGAAACACCCGGGTGACCTGGCAGATCGCGTCGGACTCGCGGATGTGGCTGAGGAACTTGTTCCCCAGGCCCTCTCCCACGGAGGCGCCGCGGACGATGCCGGCGATATCGACGAACTGCACCGTCGCCGGGAGCTGTTTGGCCGAATTGAAGACCTCGGCCAGCTTGCCCAGCCTCGCGTCCGGCACGCCGACCACGCCGACATTGGGCTCGATCGTGGCGAACGGGTAGTTCGCCGCGAGCACGTTGTTCTTGGTCAGCGCGTTGAAGAGAGTGGACTTGCCCGCATTGGGGAGCCCGACGATTCCGATGGTGAGTGCCACGGGCGACAAGACTACGTGGCACAGACCACCCGACCCCAATCCGCCGACCACCAGCCCGTACGACGGTGTGCGCCGCCCGGGCGGTGCGGGTCAGATCACGAACGCCTCGAACTCGGCGCCGTACCAGCGGTCCGTCCGGCCGAGCGGGTGCATTCCCAGCCTGCGGCAGACCGCGAGCGAGGACTCGTTGCCCGGCCGGACCACCGCATAGATCTCGTCCAGCCCTGCCTTGAACCCGTGCGCGATGGCACCTCGCGCGGCCTCGGTGGCCAGGCCTCGGCCCCATGCGTCCGGGTGGAGGTGCCAGCCGACCTCCACCTCGCCCTTGCCGCGATCCGCCGGTTCCGGCAGCGGTACGAGCAGGACCGTGCCCGCCACCACTCCCGTGGCCACCTCCTCGACCGCCCAGACGCCGTACAAGGCGTCCTTGTTCAGCTCGTTCCAGCGTTCGATCGCGCGGCTGGCGGAGTCGCGGTCCGGCATCACCCTGGGGTCGGCGCCGAGCCAGCGGGCGACCTCCCAGCGACGGTAGATGTCGAACACCCGGTCGCCGTCATCCGCCGCCCAGTCGCGCACCACCAGCCGATCGGTCTCGAAGACCACGCGCGGATCCATGTCCGGCTTCTCCCCTCGCCTGTGGGGATGAGATCTACCCACCGCGATCCGCTGAAGCAAGTGAACTGCCCAAGCTGTGACCACACGGAAACCAGGGTTCCCAGATAACACCGGGGGAGTCACGCTGGGTGGTCGGTTGCCTGCAACTTCTGCGGTTCAGCAGGCTACGACTGGTGTCCGGCTTGTTTCCGCTGGCGCTGTTAGCCGGGCTGTCGGTGTCGAAGTACGTCGCGTTGCCCGTCCGCTCGGGCTGTCGTTCGGTTTGATCGGGTTCTTCCTCTGGATCGCCGGCGTAAAGTCATTCGAGGGCAGGCGAGAGCGGTCCGCAACACCAGAACGCCAACCGGATCAGGACTTGAGGCGTCTCCTTCATGAGGGCCGACTGGGGAACAACCGCCTGATCCGCAAGGGGAGCATCGTGTCCCGCAAGGTCGCAGCCACCATCAGTACCGGAGCAGCCGCCATGCTGGTCGTCGGCTCGCTGACTTCGATCGCGCTGGAACATTCGAATCCATCGCCGGCTGCGGCCTATGCAGTTACACCGGTCGCCATCCAGACCATCATCCCGACGCCGACCGGCAGCAACACTCCAGGCAAGACCAGCACCGGCGCGGGTATCCCGCTCGCCAAGGTCATCTTCCTCACCTTCGACGACGGGCCCGACCCGGTCTGGACTCCCAAGATCCTGAAGATCCTGGCGAAATACGGGGCGAAGGCAACGTTCTTCGAACTCGGCCAGCGGATCCAGGCACACCCCGGCCTCCGGAAGCAGGTGCTGGCCGGCGGCCACACGATCGGCAACCACTCGATCTCGCATCCGCGGCTGACCAAGGTCTCGGCCGCGAGGCGCCACCACGAGATCTTCGACGGACCGAAGTCCCGCTGCTTCCGCCCGCCGTACGGCGCGTCGAACCCGAAGGTGCGGGCGGACATCAAGGCGGCCGGGATGACCCAGGTCCTGTGGAACGTCGACCCGCGCGATTGGGCCCGGCCGGGCACGTCGGCGATCGTGCAAAACATCCTGAACCATGCCCGGCATCGCAACATAGTCCTGATGCACGACGGGGGCGGCGATCGGAGCCAGACCGTCGCCGCGCTCGCCAAGGTGCTGCCGACCCTGAAGGCGCGGGGCTACAGCTTCCGCGCCCTGGGCTGCTGAATCACCCAAGGACTGCTGAATCACTGCGACTCGGATGCACTAGACCACGGCGCGAGCCACTCGCATCTCGCCGCTGCTTTCACACGACGGGCAGACGGTCTTGATAGGCACCGGCTCGTCCATCCGCCCCTGGTGAAGTTCCCCGGGCAACACATTCCACGTCAGGGGCGGTGACGTTGAGCCACATCGTGAGACCAGATCTCGTCGAGGGGAACACCGGAGCGCGGTCGCCGACTGCTGGCTGGACCCGTCGCACACACGCTGACCGGGCCAACGTTGCGGACAACAACAAATGTGGCTCTTCCCCCCTATCCGACTGGCAACCTCGCGCTCCAGGGTCGTTTCCGACACGGCCGCGCTGATGTGGCCGCGCTGATGTGTCGGTACGCCGGTCGCGCGCGCCGTCGATTCCACGCCGGGTCGCCACGCCACTACCCGTACCGACGCACCGACACACGCTGACTACCCGTACGGACACGCTGCTGCCGCCGCCGGAATACGGCGCGCCGGTACGGGAAGTGCACGACCCGTCGGCGAGTCGGTACGGGAAGTGCACGACCCGTCGGCGCGCCGGTACGGGACGTGCTCGATCGGTCGGCGCGCCGGTACGGGACGTGCTCCACCGGTCGGCGCGCCGGTACGGGACGTGCAGGACCCGTCGGCGAGTCGTACGACCATGTTGTCCGTGCCGGCGGCCGCGTTCCTTGCCGCATCCGTACCCCGCCGTCAATTGCTCAGCTGCCGTCGACACACTTCCCGCCTCGACACGCCGCGCGGCCGCCACTCCCCGCCTCGACACGCCGCGCGGCCTCGACCTACCGCCTCGGCACGCCGGTTTGCTGCACGGAGTACGGCGGGTTGAGGCGGGAAGTGGAGCCTTCGCGGCGTGTCGGAGCGGTAAGTGAGGCCGCCAAGCGGGGGGACGCCGGGCGCAGCCTCGCTGCCCGGGACCGGCGTTGCCCGCACCGGCACGCAGAAGACGGCCCGGGAGGCGTCGATGTCAGATCCGACTGGCAATACGCCGATCTGCGAGACGGCCAGCGATCCACCCCCGCGCAGCGCCAGCGCGAGACTGCGCAGCGAGCCGAGTACTGCCAGTCCAACGTGACCGGACCCCACGAAAGCCGCCGGCCTGGGGCCGGCAGTAGACCCTCCTGTCAGGGCGGGTCCTCGGCAGTGGTCGGGGTCGTGCTCAAGGTGACAACCCGGGCGGCTGAAGGAACGGCGTACGGCAGAAGACAGCCGACGGATCGGTCAGGACAGCTACAAATGTCGGTGGGCCTCGTTACGTTGATCTTGTTGCTCACACCGACCCCCGATCCGTCGGGCGGTCGGCGCCGATTCGACCAACGGGCGAGATATGACGTACCTGATGCTGCTGGTGGCCCTTCTGATCGGGCTCGCGCTCGGCGCGGTGTTCGGCGTGCTCTGGTCGCGCGGGCGGGACGGCGCCGACCTGGCCCGGATTACCGCGGAGCGGGATGCGGCCGAGGACAGAGTGGTCGAGCTCACCCAGGAGCGGCACTCCGTTGGTCAGCAGATGTCCGGCCAGGCTGTGGTGAAGGAGAGCCTCGACCGGCTGCACGCCCAACTCAACCAGCTGGAGAAGGGCCGTGCTGCCTGGCAGAGCCAGCTCCACCAACAGGTCAACGAAGTCCGCGTCAGCGGGGAGGCACTCCGCCGCGAGACGGCCTCCTTGTCGACCGCCCTTCGGAAGCCACAGGTCCGCGGCCGGTGGGGTGAGCTGCACCTGCGCCGAACGGTCGAGCTGGCAGGCATGGTGGCGCATTGCGACTTCACCGAGCAGACTTCGACCGCGACGGACGACGGGATGCTCCGACCCGACCTGGTGGTTCGGCTTGCCGAGGGCAAGAACCTGGTGGTCGACTCGAAGGTGCCGCTCGCCGCCTTCCTGGAGGCGGCCGAGAGCGACGACGCGGACTTCCGGGAGGAGCGGCTGCGAGCCCACGCCCGCCAACTGCGGACGCATGTCGACCAACTGTCGGCCAAGGCGTACTGGTCCCGGCTGCCGTCGACCCCAGAGTTCGTGATCCTTTTCGTGCCGGGCGAGTCGTTCCTGTCCGCAGCGCTGGACGTCGAGCCCTCGCTTCTCGAGTACGCCGCCGAGCGACGGGTCATCCTCGCCACCCCGACCACGCTGATCGCGACTTTGCGTGCGGCGGCCTATGCGTGGAACCAGTCGGCGCTGACCGAATCCGCCCAGCAGGTGTTCGAGCTGGGCCGCGAGCTGTACGAGCGGCTCAGCACCATGGGCGACCACCTCGGCCGGGTCGGGCGGTCGCTCACCTCGGCGGTGGATGCCTACAACCGCACCGTCGGGTCGTTCGAGAGCCGGGTCTTCACCACCGCCAGGAAGCTGCGGGACCTGCACGTCACCGAGGCCGAGCTCGAAGCGATGGAGGTGATCGAGGCGTCGGTCCGGCCGCTGACCGCGCCGGAACTGCTGGCGCTCGAGGAGATCCGCGAGGACGAAGCAACCCGCCGCTGGGTCACCGGGACACCTCGGGACGCCGGCACGCTGCCAGGGCTTGACTCGCAGACTGGTTAGGGCCGTGGCTGACTCGGGGATCTGGTGGCGGCGCGGTGCGAGCTGCCCCTACGGTGAGGAGATGGTGAACGCACCGGTTGACCCGCACAGGCTGGAGGCTTCCCTGCGACCTCACGGCGAGTCCGTGATGCTGCCGCGCGAGGCATATACCGATCCCGACGTACTGGCCTGGGAGCGGCGGCACTTCTTCGCCGCCCACTGGACCTGCGTCGGCCGCACCGACGAACTGTCCGCCGGTACGACGCATCGCGCGGCTCAGGTGGGTGACATCGGAGTGATCCTCACCTTCGGCAACAAGCCCCGGGCCTTCGCCAACACCTGGCGGCACCGCGGGCATGAGCTGATGCAAAACGGTGGAACCAGCGATCGCCCCTCGGTGGTCTGCCCGTACCACGGCTGGTCGTACGAGCTGGACGGCATGGTCAAGACCGCCCCGAGGATGGGCGACGGCTTCGACCCCACGCC